>NZ_JBSFPX010000003.1:0-118535 GCF_053588415.1 Mycobacterium sp. NPDC003449 | reverse complement strand
CCGCACGCTGGGCATCGCTGACCGGCAACGCGGCAGCTGTCATAACAGGCATACTACAAACTACCCCACTAATTCACAGACATACCACTAGTTCACGCCGATGCGGAGGCGAGCCACCGGCGCCATCGGCGTACTTGTGGGCACAGCTGCATACGCGCTGCATCGACGAAGACGAGTGACAAGCGATCTGACCAGCCAACGCAGACGCATCTCAGCACACACAGACAGGTAACACATCATTACGATAGTTCGCCACAATTGAACGCGGCAGAGTCCAGCTCACAATAGACTTAGCCGATGCAGGGCTTGCTCCTTCGACTGTCAGAAACGGACGCGGCGGCCTCGGCGATGCGAGTGATCGCCTTTTTCGACATGCTGTTGGAACGCAGAGCAAGTCCGCGCGCCCTTGTACAAGCAACGGCAGGCCTCGCCCAGTGTGTCGTGGGGTGGCGCAACAGCAACGGCGTCGTCGTCCGCCTAGCGCCGAGTACCGCCGAGAGCCAGCGCCTGAAGCTTCCACCCTCGCCTTCCGCAGAACTCGAGATCGCCGGCCACGGCGTCGTATGGCTCGAACGTCACGGAGTTCCCGAGCCCTTCGACGAACTCGTACTCGAACGGCTGGCGCTGGTCGCCGGGGCTTTGAGTTCAGGCACTTTTGCTCCGAGCAGCAGCCGCGTGCCAGCGGATCAGACGGGGTTGCTCCTGGACTCTACTCGGTCTGAGGATGCGCAGACCGCGACCGCACGCGCGCTCGGCCTACGCGTCAGTCGGCCAGTCGTCCTGGTCGCCCTGAAGCACCACACAAAGCGCGACCCATCTGTCTGGGCACGTGACCTGGCCGAACAGTGCTGGCCCACAGACCGCGTGCATGTCACGAGCCAAGACGGACTTGCCGCTGTCATCGTCCAGCAGGTGGTCCCCTACGCCACCATCGAAGACAGCCTTTTCGAATACGTGAAGCAGAGAGCTGAAACGGAATCCGGCTTAGAGTCCGGACTGCGTGCTGGTATCGGAACGCCTCGACCGGTGACACAGGCTCATCTCTCCTGGGACGAGGCGAAGACGGCATTACGGTTTGCCGGTGCGACACGAACTGACGTCATCGCATCGCACCAACGCCTTGGTTCACTCGCCCTGCTCGCACAGATACCCACGTCTACACTTCGCGCCGACCCGGGAGTGGAGGCAGTGGCCGAGTTGCGGGCCAAACCCGGCGGAGCGGATCAGCTCGGCGTGCTTCAGGCGTTCTGCCGGACCGGCTCACTCCGTCAAGCCTCGGCTGAGTTGTATTTACACCACAGCACGGTCTCCAGCCACCTCACACGCATTTGCGCGCGCGCCAACTGGGATCTGAGCACGTCGCTCGGTCGCCTGTCTGCCCTGACGTCCCTCTACGCCGAGCATCTCTGCAGCGTCTCGTGAGGTTGTTGATGACAACCGCCCGGATTGAGTTAGATTAGATATCAACATCTTTCGGAAACTCCGACGTGGTACCAAGCTCTAGAGAGGGCCTGCTGGTCATGACTACGATCGAACAACGCAATGGGTTGCCGGTCCGCCGATGGATGGTGGGCGATGTCAAGGTTACACAGGTGACGGAGGCGCCGGTCGAAACAGGCCTCCTCGACGGACTCATCGCTGACGCAACGTCCGATGCCGTGAAGCAGATCCCCTGGCTCTACCCAGATTACGCGAACGCAGAAGGGCAGCTCACCTGGAATCTCCACTCCTACGTCCTCGAAGTCGGCGGCACCCGCATCCTGGTCGACACTGGAGTCGGTAATCAAAAGACCAACCTGCTGTTGCCCGCCTGGAGTGACTGGGACACCGACTTTCTGAGCCGCCTGGCCGCCGCGGGGCACCATCCCGAACGCATCGACATCGTGCTGTGCACGCACATGCATCTGGATCACATCGGATGGAACACCACCCTGGTTGGAGGAGTGTGGAAGCCGACGTTCCCGCGCGCCGTCCACCTGGTCGTGGGCGATGAGTTCGACTACCACTCCGGGGTCTGTGCGACTAGCTGCCACACGCCGCCGCGGGAAGGGAACGACGACAGGAAGGTCCGGGCACGGCGCGAGCAGACTCGCCGGGGTTTCGAGCAGTCGGTTTGGCCGCTGCTCGAAGCCGGGATGATCGAGTTCGTCGCGTCAGGACATGAGGTCGCCGATGGTATTCGCTATGTCCCCACCCTCGGCCACACACCCGCTCATCACAGCGTCGCCATCGCATCGCGCGGCGAATGCGCCCTCATTACCGGCGATTTCATCCACCACCCCGTTCAGATAGCGAGGACGGAGTGGAGTTCGGCAGGGGATTTCGACAAGCCCGCGTCGGCGCGCAACCGGCGCACGTTCCTCGAGTCCTGCGCAGGCACGAAAGCCATTGTATTTGGAACCCACTTCACCGGTAGCAGCGCGGGCACTGTGGTCCGTGACGGTGACTCGTTCCGCCTGGTCACGCTGGATGGCGAAGTGTTGGCAGTCTCGGCGCGAGGGTGAATTGGCAACTCTAGTCACTTACCCACGATGATCATCATGGAACTGTGTTCTTCGGTCGTTGCGCGACCCGAGGCATGCTCGACCCAGTGTCGTTGTGCAGCAACGATGTTCGATCAGCCGCAAGATCCGTATGGCGAGTCTCGGGAAGCGAAAGAGCGCAACCGAACGAGATCACCGCCATCACGATCAAGTAAATGCCGATTGGCCACGAGGCGTCGGCTCTTGCAACTATGTAAGTGGCAACGATCGGGGCTAGTGCCCCGCCGAGGATGGAGCCGATGTTGTAGGAGACGGCGATGCCGGTGAAGCGGACACGCGTACCGAACATTTCGCCGAGAAATGCTCCCAACGGTCCGTACAGCATGCCGTAGATCAGCATGAGCACACCGACGGCTGCGGTGATTGCAAAAAAGTTGGCGGTGTCGAGAAGTCGCAGCATCGGGTACGCCCAGAGAGCTGTCAGCACCATTCCGCTCATGACGACCTTCTTGCGACCGATCGCATCCGAAAGCTGAGAGAACCGCAGCGTCGACCATGCCTGGCCGATGCTCGCAATGATCAGCGCGATCAGCAAAGTGCTGGGGCGTACTCCCAGCACCGTCGTGCCGTAGGACAAAATGTAGACGGAAAAGATTTGGAAAGTGCCGAAGGCGAGGACCGTCGAGCCCGCCGTCAACAGTAGTTCCTTCGGGTAATGCCGGATCAGCGAAGCCACTGGGACTCTGAGTTTGGTCTCTTTCACAAGGGCGACCTGGAAGACCGGCGATTCACTTATCTTGAGGCGCAAAAACAGGCCGGTGACCACCAACGCAACGCTGAGCAGGAACGGAATACGCCAGCCCCACTCCCGGAAGGCGGCATCTTCCATCGAAGATGAGACTGCGATGAAGACACCCGCTGATGCGATGAAGCCGAGCGCCGGTCCGGCGCCGTTGATGCCGGTGTAGAAGCCGCGCTTCTCCGGCGGCGCGTACTCGGCAATGATCAGCGTGGCACCACCGTATTCGCCACCGAAGGCGAACCCTTGAAGGAAACGCAGTAGAACGAGCAGGGTCGGGGCGGCTACACCGATACTCGAATAGGTCGGGAGCAAGCCGACCGCGAACGTCGACAGCCCCATCAACAGCAGGGTGGTCACAAGTGTCGCCTTGCGACCGATGCGGTCCCCGCAGTGCCCGAATACCAGTGCTCCCACTGGCCGGGCCACGAAAGAAGCCGCAAAGGTCGAGAATGACAGCATCGTCGCGACTGCCGGATCCCTGTCCGGAAAGAATAGTGGCCCAAAGACGAGCGCTGCCGACGTGCCATAGAGAAACAGGTCGTACGTTTCCATGGCCGTTCCGAAAAAGCTTGCCGTGACAACTCGTCGGACGTCGGCAGGGCTGGGGGTGGAGGCTAGGTCAGTCATTGGCTATGTCCTTGCTCCCTGCCTAATCGGATGATCGAGCCGAGGCATGCGAGTGACTACCAACCGCCCCCGTCCGCCGGCTTCACCCCCGCGGGCAGCTCGATGTAGACCGACTCGGACGGGTAGTAATACTGGCGAATCGGTTGGAGGGCGCCCGGAATGATGTTCATCACCGTGGTGTCCTTGACCGCGCGCAGACCGTGGATGTCATTGGGCGGCTTAGGCAGGACGCTCACGTCGCCATCGCTCATCACTCGCTCTTCCCGCAACGACAGTTTCGCTACGTTCGGGATCTCGCCATCGTCCAGCCGGTCGTAGGTGCGATACAGAACACTGCCGCTGTAGACGCCGACGACTTCGGGCAAACCATGGTTGTGAATGGGAACGATCGAGCCACACTTCACGGCGTTGAAGACCACCCCGAGCGCACCGTCGTAGTACAAGACACGGGAACCGTCCGTATGAGCGCTCTTGCGGAAGTAAGTCACCAACTCCGGGTCCTCGTCGGCGAGAATAGGCCGAAGCGCCGCCATGCAGGTCTGCATCGCCACCGCAACGTCGTCGCCGTATCCGCCGTTCTTCTTGGCCGCATCGACCAAGGCCAGAACCACGTCGTCAATCATCGCTATATCTCCCTATGAATCGTCCAGTCCTGGCCGCCAGCCACCCTTGAGGAAAGAGCCGTCTGCCGGCACAGATGGTCACGCCGACCATCCTGCACCGTCACCCGATCGAGCAGCACCCGACGATCGTCGTCGATGTGCCACCCGAGCGGCGACGACCGTGCGGCACCGATCGCGCACTCGTCGGCTCGTGATGTGCAGATCGCCGACATGTGGCGGTAGTCACAATCACCGCATCGGTGCGATGCTTGCTGCGCGCTGACCACCATCCGTCTTGAACGTGATCGCGAATTCGCCTGCACCACACGAAATGTCCGCCAGATGTCAGGAGCGAGTGAACTGATGACCAGAAGATCCGAGTGGAGGCTGGTGGCCCGCACCGCCTTGAGAGCTGCGACAGCTTGCGCAGCCCTCACCGCACTGTTCGTTACCTCGTGTTCGAACTCATCGAATGACACGAGCGGATCGGGAGGCAACGGTTCGGCTCCTGGAACGGTTCATATCGGCATATCTCAAGGATTCATCCTCAATCAGATGACGACGATGCTCGCTCAAGGACTCGGCTACTACGGCGATGTCGAAGAGCAGTTCGGCACCACGATCACCCTGGACGTGGAGACCACCAACACGATTGGGCAGTCTGCCTTCTTCGGCAACAGCATCGACTTCTACCAGGGCAGTATCGCCGGACTCCTCCCCCCGGCAGCCAAGGGCGAGGACGTCATGAGCATCTTCACCAACTACACGGGTACGGCCACGGTTATGGTCGGCGCCAAGAAGTACGAGTCGAGCCGTGGCACGAACGCAGGCGCCTACGACGGCGGCAGCTGGTGCTACACCACTCTTGGCAGCAATAGCGACGTCACCTCCCGCTACGTGGCCATGGCCGCTGGTCTGGACTGGTCGAAGCAATCAGCGATGGCCGTCGGCAACACCAGCGCCTTGCTGCCCACGATGCAGGCCGGTCGATGCGATATCGCGGCGATGGACACCAACTCCGCGGCGGACGCAGTTGACCGAGGCGTTGGCTACGTCGTCGAGAATCCGCTTTCACCGGAGAACCAGGAGCGCATCTTCGGCGGATCCGTGCTCGGGTTGGTCACCTGGGCGTCTCACAGGTTCACGACGAAGTACCCAGCGCTCACGCAGGCGATCGTCGAAGCTCAACTCCGTGCCGTGCGCTTCCAGCAGGAGAACTCAGACGACCCCGACAGTCTCTATGCATCGCTTCCGAAAGCATTCACCGAAAAGACCAGCGCGGACCAGTTCGCCCGCGGCTGGAAGCTTTTCGCTCCCGGCATCGTGGCCAACACCGGTGGCGCCGGGCCGTCACAGATCACGACCTCGATCGCACTCGGTAACGCCACCGGAGCTGACGTCGAGTCGGTTCCCTCCTCGACGTTCGACAACAATTTCGTGCGACGTGCATACGTCGATTTGAAACTGCAGGTGCCCCCCGCACTCGGCGACGAGTAACCGGGTGCGCAAGGGGACGTTCCTATATCGCGAGCACAAGACCGTATGCACGCCAACGCCAAAGGAGAACCGTCGTTGATGCATGATTGTGCGGGAGGCAACATCGTTGGGTCGGAAGGTTTCCAGTGAACCGCGAGAACGCGGCAGTCACGCAGCCGTCGCCTATCTGGATGCCAGGTTCGGCTCAACTCACCAACAGCGCGATCGCACGTTTTGGCAAGTTCGCATCCGAACGACACGGGATCGACACCAGCACCTACCTCAGGCTATGGGAATGGTCGACGGCCAACCTCGGCGACTTCTGGTCGACCGTGTGGGCTTACTTCGATGTTTCCCCCGGTTCGCCACCCGGGATCGCCCTCGATGACGATCGAATGCCCGGTGCTTCGTGGTTCCCGAAGACTCGACTGAACTACGCGGAATTCGCGCTGCGTCCCTGCCCGACTCGGGCCGAGGACGGTGTCGCGATCACCGAGGTAGGTGAAAGCGGACAGATCTGTGACCTCACCTGGGACGAGCTGCGCCTGCGCGTCGCCAGCCTGGCGAATTGGCTTCGCGCGGAAGGTGTCCGTCCCGGCGATTGCGTCGTCGGCTACCTGGCCAATACAACGCACGCTGTCATTGCGTTCCTTGCCGCAGCGTCTGTCGGAGCGGTCTGGGCGGCCTGCGCCCAAGACTACTCCGCGGCGGGCGCAGCGGCGCGGTTCAGCCAGCTCGAACCAGTAGTTCTGTTCACCGCGGACGGCTACTCGTGGGGTGGAAAGCCACTCGACAAGAGACGTGAATGCGCAGAGCTGCGAGCGTTGCTGCCCAGCGTGAGAGTCACTGTGCAAATCAGCTGTCTCGGTATCCCCGCCGGCCAGTCCCGCTCGCAAACCGTAGCGTGGGACGACATCCAGTGCGGCGATCAGACTCCCCGGTACGAGGCGATGAAGTTCGCCGACCCTCTTTGGGTCCTGTTCTCGTCGGGAACGACCGGGGCGCCGAAAGGCCTCGTCCACGGCCATGGCGGGGTCCTGCTCGAGCACCTCAAGTATGTCGGCCTACAACTCGGTGCCGGGCCGGGACGCCCGTTGTTCTGGTACACCAGCACCAACTGGATGATGTGGAACGTCGTCGTGTCGGGGCTGCTCCTCGGCGCTCCGATCGTCCTCTACGATGGCAGCCCGACCTACCCAGATCCGCAACGGCTTTGGGACGTCGCGGCTCAGCATCGGGTGACCGTACTCGGAGTCAGCCCGGGATATCTCGCCGCGTGCCAAAAGGCCGGCTTGGAGCCCGGACGGGAGCGTGACCTGTCCGCTCTCGAAGTGCTGGGGGTGACCGGTGCGCCGCTTCCCGCCGATTCTTACTACTGGGTCCGTGACGCGGTCGGGCCGAAGGTCCAGGTCGTCTCCTCCAGCGGCGGCACGGACGTGGCCAGCGCATTTGCGGCCAGCGCTCCCAACACGCCCGTGTGGCCGGGGGAACTATCCGTGCCATGTCTCGGAGTCGCGCTGGAGGCGTGGGACATTCACGGTCGCAAGCTGGTTGGACAGGTCGGCGAACTTGTCGTGACGAAACCGATGCCATCGATGCCCCTGCGGATATGGAACGACCCGGATGGCGCCCGTTACCGCGACTCCTACTTTCAGACGTATCCGGGCGCCTGGCGCCACGGCGACTGGGTACAGGTCACCGATCGGCACAGCATTGTCATCTCGGGCCGCTCGGACGCAACGCTGAATCGCTCGGGCGTCCGTCTGGGCAGCGCTGACGTGTACCGCGCGCTAGATCCGATGCCGGAGTTGAACGACGTTCTGATTGTCGGAGCCGAAATCGACAATGCCGAGTACTGGCTGGTGTTGTTCGTCGTGCTTGCCGACGGCGTCACGCTCGACGAGCGGCTCGTTGCCCGCATAAACGAGACGTTGCGTACGTCGGCCTCGCCGCGCCATGTCCCTGACGACATCATCGCGGTTGGCGCGCTTCCCCACACCCGCACCGGCAAGAAGCTCGAAGTGCCGGTCAAGCGGCTTATCCAAGGACACGCGCTGACGGACATCGCCAGCCCGGACTCGGTCGACGACTTCGATGCCCTCGCCCAGTTCACCGCCTACGCGCCGGTTAGGTCAGAGCAGGCGCGGCCGTCGACGGACGGGGTGGCGGAATGACTGCACCGAACGGTGCGTACCCGGTGAGGTGCTCGCTCGTCGGACGTTTCACTTCAGATCGCCGACGGGCGTCGGGTCCCCCTCCACGGCATTGACGTTGACACTTATTCGACTACTTCTCTGAAGGGATCTCGATGAATCAGCGTTTTGACAGTGCTCTGGCGGCCGCACTGGCTTACCAGCTCGATGCGGAACTTGCGGCCGGGCTGAGCTATATAGCTGATCTCGACTTCAACGACATACCAGCCGCCCGTGCACTGGAAACCGAGATAATGGCGCTCACGCCGCCGCCGGACACCGCCGGGGTTTCGGTGCGCACCATCGACCTTCCCGTCGGCCAACGCGGCACCACCGTAACGCTTCGGCTCACCATTCCGTCCGACGCCGACCGGCCGATGCCCATCGTCTACAACCTGCATGGCGGCGGGTTTTGCTGCGGAACCATACAGGCCGAGCACGGCAGAGACGTCGAGCTGGCCAAGGAAGTGGGCGCGATCGTGGCCACAATTGCCTACCGCCTGGCTCCCGAACATCCCTACCCCGCCGCGTTGGAAGACTGCTACGCAGGTCTTGTCTGGCTTGCTCAGCACGCAGACGAAATCGGCGCGGACGCAAACAGAGTCGCCGTCCATGGCAGGTCGGCCGGGGGCGGGCTCGCCGCGGCCCTGACGTTGCTGGCCCGAGATCGCGGCGGGCCCGCGATCTGCTACCAGTTCCTCAGTGTTCCAGAACTCGACGACCGACTGGACACGCCGAGTATGAGCCGGTTCGTGGACACTCCTCGATGGAACCGGCCCAAGGCAATTCTCAGCTGGAAGTACTACCTGGGCGATCTCGCCGATCCGGGGTCTGCGAACGTTCCGGTTTATGCGGCGCCGGCCCGGGAGACGAACTTCGCCGGTCTCCCCCCTGCCTACATCTCGGTAATGCAATTCGACCCGTTGCGGGACGAGGGAATCAGTTATGCACAGCGACTTCTCGATGCCAATGTCATAGTCGAGTTACACCTGTATCCCGCCACGTTTCACGCGTCGTACATCATCGCCGCGGCCGAGGTGTCACAACGCGAGTTGGCTGAGGAAGTTGCGGTTCTGTCGCGCGCACTGCACGGATAATGACGATCGATCAAATCACCGCGTCCCCACGAAAATCTAGGAAAGGACTCCCATGCCGACGTACTGGAACGACTCGAAGAGCGACGTTCGGTCCCACGGAACGAACTTCCGTCTCGCCGTTGGAAACGAATGCGCGATCTACGCAATCAGCCGGGAAGCGGGTTATCACACGAAACCCCATGCCCACGACTACGAGCAGATCAGTTACATCGTCGAAGGCGAGATGTGGACATTCGTGGGCGAACAGGCGTACCACCTCAAGGCTGGTGACTTCCACCGGGTGCCCCGCAACGCAATCCATTGGTCGTGGAACCGAAGCAGCCAGCCATGTTTGACCATGGAGGCGGCGAGCCCGCCCCCTCCGACTGCGATGCTCGCCAACCAAGAACTCGGTGAACAGCTGGGACTACGGAGCATGCGGCTCTATGGCGATGCCGAGACCGGGTCCGTTCGACAGTCGAACGGACTCTTCCAGATCGATGCGGCGCGGCATGGCATCGATGTGGCGGCGGTCGAGGCTGGACCCGCGGTTAACCGTCCCCCGGCCCAGCCGGACGACCAGCGCTGAGCGCCACGATCCCCCCGAACGACCCGAAAGCCAGGGCTGTGCGACGCACTCGCCGACGCCACATATCGAGCTGAACAGGAGATGACAGATGACGCCCCTAAGTGATGCAGGTGGCGGCGACCGTTCGCTGAGCCTTGACCGAGTGACACAGCGCTACCCATCTTCGGCACGTGATGAAGCTGAATTCGTTGCCATACAAGATGTCTCGATCGAAATTCCGGCCGGCCAGTTCGTGTCTGTCGTGGGACCCACCGGGTGTGGGAAGTCGACGATGCTCTCGGCGATATCGGGACTGCGGCCAGCCTCGGAAGGCCAGGTACGAATAGGGCCGAGCGTGGTCGGCAGCATCCGAAAGGACGTCGGGTTCATCTTTCAGCAGGACGCGCTGCTTCCGTGGCGCACCGCACTCGAGAACGTCGAGTTGAGCCTGCGGTTCCGCGGAACGCCAAGGGCCGAGTCGCGTGAACGCGCGCGTGACTGGCTGGCCCGCGTCGGTCTATTGGATTTCGAGGACCGATATCCCCACCAGCTGTCCGGGGGCATGCGCAAACGAGTCGCCGTTGCCTCGACGTTGGTCTACGAGCCCGACATCCTGCTCATGGACGAGCCTTTCAGTGCCCTCGACATCCAAACGCGAACGTTGATGGAGAACGACCTGCTCCGTGTATGGGAGGAGGCAGGCAAGAACACGGTGGTGTTTGTGACGCACGACCTGGAAGAAGCAATCGGGCTCTCTGATCGCATCGTGGTGATGACTGCCAGTCCAGGACGCGTCCGAGGTGACTACGAAATCGACCTGCCGCGTCCGCGGGATCTCCTGGAAGTGAAGATGACGACAGAATTCTTGGACCTGTACCGCGCCATTTGGAAAGACCTCGAGGGTGAAGTGCTCGCAGCCAACAAACTGCGGATCCCAGGCTTGGCGCGCTGATGGTTGGTGTCAATCTCGAGTCGAACCCACGGCCGGCATCCAAACCGGACTCGCGCGGCCGCTGGCGAGGTAGGGGAAACTCAGCACCAGACCTATGGCGGAACCGGGCTATCACGCTGCTTCTGGTCTCGGCGTTCCTGGTCATTTGGGAGATCGTCGGACGGGCCAGCGTCACCAATGAACTGACGGTCGGCACCCCCACCGACGTCTTCGCGTGGATCGTCGACTGGGCCGGCGGGCAGTACACCGCCGGTTGGTCGGACCTGTGGATCACGTTGCAGGAGGCACTGCTCGGTTACCTGCTCGGCACCGTCATCGGTGTCTCCCTTGCTGTGCTGCTCGCAGCGGTCGGCATCCTCAATCGGTTACTGATGCCATTCATCGCGGCGGCCAACGCCGTTCCGAAGATCGCCATGGCGCCGTTGTTCGTACTCGCCTTCGGCACCACGGTCTCCGGCAGGGCCTACTTCGTCTCCAGCCTGGTGCTGTTCATCAGCTTCTTCGCGGTGTTCAACGGTCTGCGGTCCATCAGCTCGAAGTACCTGGACCAAGTCCGGGTCCTCGGTGCCAATTGGCACTGGACTGTCCGTGAAGTCTACGTCCCAGCGATCATCGGCTGGCTAGTCACCAGCCTGCGGCTGAGTTGGTCGTGGTCACTCGCGGCTGCCGTGTTCGTCGAATACCTCAGCTCCAACGAGGGCATGGGCTACATCGTCCAGGCCGGCCAAGAGAGCTTGGCCGCGTCCACCGTGATCGGGGCGTTGGTAATCATCGCCCTCGTCGCGGTATGCGTCGACTCAGCGCTCGTGTTGGTGGAGAAGCGGATGAAGGCATGGAGGCCCGCATGACTGTCCGCAGCGGAAGGCTCCGCACCGAGATCGCTTTACTGCTCGCGCGCATAGGACTCGTCGTAGTGCTCGTCCTGTTGTGGTTCGTTGCGGCAGAACACCAGTGGATCAACGACAACTTCTTCTCCGCACCGCTGGACGTGTGGAAGTCGATGACGTCGTTGTCGTCGAACGGCGAACTGTGGCAAGCCTTGCAAAGCACCGTCATCGTCCTGGCGGTCGGCTGGATCATCGGGGAGCTCTTGGGCCTGACGCTGGGTGTCATGCTGGGTCTCTCACCGACGCTGAACGCGATCCTTGGTCCCATCGTCGTGTTCGCCAACGCGGTTCCGCGCATCCTGCTCTTACCGATCTTTGTGGTCTGGTACGGATTCGGATACACCCCGAAGGTCCTGCTCGTCGTGGCAGTGATGGTCGTCTTCGTTGCCCTGAACGTGGCAGCCGGGGTTCGCGAGGTGGAGGGCTTGCTCGTCGACAACATGCGAATGCACGGTGCGGGCAAACTCGACGTGCTGCGGCACGGGTACCTTCCTGCCGTCGCCCTATGGGTGACCAGCAGCGCGCGGGTGACCGTCGGATACGCGCTGCAGGCTGCCATCGGATCGGAGTTGCTCGGTGCGCACTCCGGACTGGGCGGTCTGATTTCATCGGGCCAGGTCTCGTTCAAGTCGGATCAGATCATCGCCGTGCTGTTCGTCGCGGCGGCGCTCGCGATCGCCATCGACCTGTTGCTCGGGACATTGGAGCGACGAGCGATCCAGTGGATGCCGACCTGAGATCCCAATTGCGTACGTCGGGAAGGAATAAGGTGACATATCACCTAGTTGTCCTGGGTGGAACGCGACGGGCGTTCCCCGACAACAGGAGGGCGAGATGCCTCAACTCGAAGGCAAGACAGCACTGGTAACCGGCGGTACGTCCGGCATCGGCCATGCGACGGCGCGGGCATTCGCCGACGCGGGCGCGAAGGTGTTCATCACCGGCCGCACCCAACAGCGCGTCGACGACGCCGCAGCGACTCTCGGTGCCGGCGTGGTCGGCGTCGCCGGCGACGTCACCAGGACCGAGGACCTGGACCGGCTGGTCGACTTCATTCGCGCCGCGGGTGCCGGGCTCGACATCGTCTTCGCCAACGCGGGCAGCGGCGAGTTCGCGACCCTGGAGGAGGAGACGCCCGAACATCTCATCGACACGTTCAACCGCAACGTCGGCGGAACGGTGTTCACCGTGCAGAAGACCCTGCCGCTGCTCAAACCCGGCGCCTCGATCGTGCTCGCCGGCTCGACGGCGGCCACCCGGGGCACCCCGGCGTTCGGCGCCTACGCCGCGGCCAAGGCCGCCATCCGGTCCTTCGGCCGCACCTGGGCCACCGAGTTGGCCGACCGCGGGGTCCGGGTCAACACCATCGTTCCTGGCCCGATCATGACGCCCGGCCTGCAGGAACTGGCGCCCGATGGCGACCAGCGCCAGGCCCTGCTCGACGGCCTGGCGGCGAACCCGATGGGACGCATCGGCGATCCCGCCGAGTTGGCCGCCGCCGTGGTGTTCCTCGCGTCGGACGCCAGCAGCTTCATGACCGGTTCCGAGGTCTTCGTCGACGGTGGCACGAACCAGGTTTAGTCGATGTCGGGGCGCGGCAGGGTGCCCTGGCCCGACAGACCTTCGTTCACCGCGGCGCGAGTTGGGCTTCGATGACGGCTCCCGCGTTGAGAACGCTCGTTTCGTCTCCGGGCCTTCCCACAATCTGGATCGAGGTGGGCAAGCTGTCCGGATCACGGGATATGGGCAGAGCCAATGATGGTGCGTCCGTGAGACTCCAGGGGACGGTGTAGCTGATCAGTGCGCGGCCGACATCGAGGCACCGCCCTCTCTGCTCCACGGTGGATTGGTTCAATCTGGGCGCGGTGACAGGGGTGGTCGGGCAGACGAGTACATCGTGCTCGTCGAAGACACCGAGCAATGCGTCTCTCATCCGTTCCCGCTGACGCATCGCTTCGAAGTACCTCCAACCAGGCACATGTCTGCCCGCGAGCAACCGTTGGTAGGTCGCGGGCTGAAAGAGGTGTGACGGTGCAGATAGCCGTAGACGGTGAACCCAGGCTGCTTCGGTGCCGACAATGTCGGAGTAGACGGGCAGGGCGGTGCTCAGCCATCCGAGATGTACCGGCGAAACCGGATAGCCGTAGTTCGCAAGCAGCTCAGTCGCCTTGACAACCGCCTCCCGAGTGGCTTGGCAGGTGTCAGCGATGTACTCGTCGACGATCACACCGACCCTGAGCGGCTCACCGGCATCCCGCTGCGGCGTGGGTCCACCGCCACTCACGGTGTGCCAGACCGTTTTGGCGAGTTCAACCGTTGCGGCAAGAATCCCTACGGTGTCGAGGGTGGACGATAATGGGCTTGCACCCGAGGAGTCCAGGCTTTTCGTGGTTGGTCTCAGACCGACTACCCCACACAGCGCGGCAGGAACTCGCACAGAACCGCCGGTATCGGTGCCGAGCGCGACGGGCACGTCTCCCGCCGCGACCGCGGCAGCGGAGCCGCTGCTCGATCCCCCGGGGATTCTTGTCGTTGCCCGGGGATTGTTCGCGGGTTCGTTGGCCGACACCATTCCGGTGGAACCGTAGGCAATTTCGTGCATCGCGTTCTTGCCGATGATCGCCGCCCCTGCCCGGCGCAGGGCGTTGACCACCCCGGCATCGTGGGTCGGGGTCACCGGCGGGTATGCGGAGCCGGCCCCGGTCGGTAAGCCCGCGACGTCGATGTTGTCTTTGATGCCGCAGGGCAGGCCTGCCAGAGCACGCTCGGCGCCTGGGTTTTCCCGGGCCGATTGCTCGTACTGGGCCAGCACGTTCCGGTTGACCGTGGTCCAGGCATTGAAGCGGTCGAGTGTGGCAGTCGCCAGTGCGCGTTCGATGGGATCCGCGGTCTGATCCATCAGCTGAGGGCGGGCTCGTCATCCACTCGCACTGCCGCGGTGAGCTCGACCTCGATCAGCCGGCCGTCTCTCCGTGGAGTCATGCCTGCGGTGTAGATGACCGCATCGTGTCGGGTGGCGGTCAGGTAGTCACCGTTCGGTATCGGGTGTGGCGGCATGTCCCTGCTCATACGGCGAACTCCGATGCGAGCTCGCAGATTGCCGCGACCGCGTGGTTCGCCTTGTCACGCTGCTGTGAGAAGTTCAGCCGGATGCTGCGGCCGTAACCGGCGCCGAATTCATCGCCTGGTGTGACGGTTATTCCGTGGCCGGTTCGTAGCCGGGCCCTGAACTCGGCCACCGAGACGCGCATCGGCGGCAGCTGCGGAAACATATAGCTGCCGCCTTCCGTGCGTCGCACCGAAACACCGGGCGTTGCTTCAAACCGCGCATGCAGGTCGTCGCGGATGGACAGGTGCTCGCTGATGCGCCGGTCCATCCACCCCTCCGGTTCGGAGAACCAGCAGCGGAGCACGGCTTGGCTGTAACCCGACGCACGCAGCGAGACCAACGCTTGCAGCTTCTCCATCCTGTCGATGACATCTGAGGCGCCGATCGCCACCCCTACCCGAAACCCGCTGAGCGACTCGGTTTTCGAAGGGCCCAGCAATGTGATGCAGCGGTCCGCTTCAATATCTGCAGCGCAGAGGTGGGTGAATGACCGACCCGGGTACATGAGTCGGGAGTACAGCTGATCGACAACGATGAACGCGCCGTATCTTTGTGCCAGTGCTGCGATCTCGCCGATCTGTGCCGGCGAGTAGACGACCCCCGTCGGATTGTTGGGGTTCGATAGGACGACAAGTTTCGCACCGGCACCGAAGGCGGTTGCCAACGCGTCCAGATCGAGTTCGCCCTCCCTGGTGGGGTCCTCGTAGTGCAGCCTCACCGCGATGGGCTGCGCCCGTAGGTAGGACACGATACGGCTGTTGGCGAAGTAGTCAGGGGCGACGACAGCGACCTGGTCGCCGGGCGCTACCAGAGAGGACAACGCCAAGAAGAGGGCTCCCTGGGTGCCGGGAGTCACGATGACTTCGCGTGAGGGGTCCACCGTGCGTCCGGTGAAGTGACCGACCCGCTGTGCCAGATACTCACGAACGTCCAGATGGCCGCGATAGCGCGAGTATGCGAAGCGACGCCCGTCAGCGCATGCCTGCTCATAGAGGTCAATCGCACCCGGTATCGGCGGAAAGGCTCCGACATCACCGTGCGAGAAATCGATGTCGTCCGCGGGTGTGCCGCGCGGCGTGCCCTCGAGGGACTTCTCCTGACCCGGTGAGGAACTGATGTCCAGGATATCGAGTGGATTCACTACCCCACGACTGTCAGCCGCCGGATGCATGTGGTCTCCTTGTGTCGTTGCGAAGATTGCCTGGGATGAGTGTTTTTCAGGCCGTGAGCAGTGCAGGCAGCGCGCGCAGATCAGCCAGGGTCTCATCGGGTTCCGGGGTGCCTTCGTTGAGTTTCTGGCCGTTCCGATTGATCCAGATGGTGCGGAATCCCATGGGTACGCTCCGGGGAAGATCGACGTACTGAGACTGGGCGATGTGTACAGTGCGCTCGACGGGAACGGCGGATCGTTGCAGGACGAGTTCAAACAAGGCCGAATCAGGTTTGTACGCACGGGTTGTCTCGGCTGTGATCACGACACTGAAGAGATTGTCCATGCGCTTGACGGCGTGGCTGACGATGTCGTCTTGGCTGTTGCTGATGATCGCGAGACGGTACCTGCCGGCGAGTTCGTGAAGGACGTCTACGGTGTCGGGGAACGGCTCGGCTTCGGCCATGGCGTCGCCGCAGTCTGCCCCGTCCGCGTCGGTGACGGTGGCTCCATATTCCCGCAGTGCAGCCTGCATGCTCTCTTTCAGCAGGTCTCGGTAGATGATGAAGGGGCCTTGGAGTAGCCGCAACGCATGTCGGTAGTACCACCCGTGGTAGAACTCGGCAGGGTCGACGGACAGGTTCTTACGCTTGAGCAGATCTGCGACATATCCGCGCAGCGCAGAATCCCAATCGATGAGTGTGCCGTAGCAGTCGAAGGTCAGCAGTTCGGGTTTCGGGTTGAGGTCGAATGCCATCGGGGGCACCTTTCTAAAGGGTTGTCGGGACGCGCTGTTGATGAATCGGGTGGCTGAGTTTCAGTTAGGTCGCGGCCGCCTGTGACGCGGCCGAGGCATGGTCGTCGGCGTGAGTAGCGGTGATGGATTTCTTGTAAGTTTCCGGCAGTACCAGAACACAGCCAAGGCTGATCGCGGCCAGAAGGGCCAACCACATCGGCGCCGGCCACGAGTGGCCCGCTGATGCAACCATCGCGGTAACGATCATCGGTGTGGTCCCACCGACCAGTCCAGCCGAAACTTGTTGCCCCAGTGAAGCTCCGGTGTATCGGACATGGGGGTCGAACATTTCTGCGCTCAGTGAGCCCATCAGTCCGTACAACGAGCCATTGGCCAGGCCGCCGATGCCCTGTGCGATCCAGATGAGCACGGCTGTCTTCGTCTCCACCAGCCAGAACAGAGGGAATGCATAGATGACGGTGAACAACGCCATGGTGATGAAGACGGGTCTGCGGCCAACTTTATCCGAGATCGTTGCAGCCGTGAGGTTGCCGACGATGCCACAACAGGCGAACACGATTCCGCCGACGAGCATGGTGATGGCAGGAATTCCCAGGTCATTCTTGCCGTAGGCGACCATGTAGGTGGCGTACACGTAGTACCCGCCGCTGGAGACCGCGAAGGCACCGATACCCAACATGACCGTCTTCGGGTGGTTACGCAGCACCTCTAACAGGGGCATGGTCTGTTTTGTCCGTGCCTTCTCCCGTAGTTCGGCGAACACCGGCGTCTCGGGGACGGCCAGGCGGATGAACACGCCGACCGCGACGAGGACCGCACTGAGCAGGAACGGGATTCGCCAACCCCAAGTCTCGAACGCGTCTCCGGTAGCGGCTGTCACAATCGCAAACACACTGGTGGCCAGCAGAAAGCCGGCGGGCGAGCCGATCTGCGGGAGAGCGCCGTACAGACCGCGCTTGCCTGGTGGCGCGTGTTCCACACTGAGTAGGACCGCGCCTCCCCATTCGCCCCCGAGGGCGATCCCGCCCAGCAATCGCATCAGGATCAGGAGAATCGGCGCCCAGATGCCAATGGTGTCGTACGACGGAATCAGGCCGACCGCGAAAGTGCTGACTCCCATGAGCAACAGGGTGATAAGCAGGATCTGTTTGCGTCCGGCACGGTCGCCGAAATGGCCGAAGATGACGCCGCCCAACGGGCGGGCGAGGAACCCGAGGGCGAAAACCGCGAAGGACGCCAGGATGCCCGCGACGGTACTCACCTCGGGAAAGAACACCGTGCTGAACACCACTGCCGCGCTCAGCCCGTAGATCTGGAAGTCGTACCACTCGATGGTGGTGCCCACCAGGCTGGCCAATCCCGCCTTCCGCGATGATTGTCGACCGTTCATTGTTAACAACCTCTCGATAATAGATTTCCCCGAGCCGGATCGACCAGGAGGCCGAGCACAGTTCCCCTGACCGGGTCAGTCGTAGGACGTCGCCAATCGCTCGTAGGCGGTTTCGATATGAACCCGAACAGCTTCGACGAGGTCCGCCTCTCTTCGGCTCCGGACCAGTTCCAGGATGTGGGCATGTTCGCCGACGACGATTTCACGGCTGGTGGCCGATACCGTGTTGCGCGAGAATAGGCACAACGCGACTTGAGACCGCACTGAGCGCCATGCGGCCGTGAGCCGATCATGGTGCGCCGCATGGTAGAACGCGTCATGAAAGCGTAGGTCCGCATCGGTGATGGCGCGGCGTTCTCCCCGGTCGAATGCATCGGCGATTTCCTGCAGCGCGGACTCGAGCGACGTGAAATCGACGTCCTGTGCCCGTTTTATGGCGGTTCGCGCGGCCAGCACCTCGAGCGAGACCCTCAGCGTGTAGACATCCTCGATGTCTGTCCTGTCGAGCAACGGGACATACGCGCCTTTGTGAGGTTCGTGGATGACCAAACCTTCATGAGCCAATGTCGCGAGGGAGTCCCGAATCGGACCCCGACTCGTTCCCAACTGTTCGGCTAACTCCTTCTCGTGCAGCCGTTCTCCGGGAGCAAACGTTCCAGCAATGATGGCATCGCGCAGCACCGACAGCACATCGTCTTTCAGCCGAAGGCGATGGGCCTCCCGAAGCGAGTCGATCGCCACGCCGCTCTCCTAGATTGTTAACAATGAACTGTTGTCTGGATCATAGGATGCCGGCCGGGTGTTCTGTCAAGCCCCCATGTCACGAGGGATGGCGACAGGTTTAGTCGATGTCGGGGCGCGGCAGGGTGCCCTCGCGCAACAGACCCTCGTGCACCGTGGCAAGGATGTCGGCGAGGGCATCCTCACACTCGGGATCCAGGTCGGCGAAGAAGACCCGCCGCACCCACTCGGCATGCACCGGAACGGCTCCCATGAGCAGGTCCCAGCCCTCGGCGGTGAGGATGACGACCGTGCCGCGCCCGTCGGTCTCCGACGCCGCGCGTTCGACCAGGCCACGACGCGTCATCCGCATCAGGTGGTGCGAGAGCCTGCTGCGCTCCCACCCGATCACCGTCGCCAGCGATGTCACCTGGAGGCGATGGTCCGGTGCCCGCGAGAGTGCGTTGAGCACCGTGTAGTCGTAGAGCGAGAGCCCGCATTCGGTCCGCAGGTGATGGTTCATCTCGTACTCGAGCCGGTGGTACACCCGCATGTAGTTCAACCAGGCGCGCTGCTGAACCGGTGTCAGCGGATACTCATCGGCACCGGTCATCGCGAAAGCCCGCTATCCATAATGCCGCCGCAGTTCCGCGACCGCTCCGGCGGACTCCGAGGCGAGGACCGAACAGGGACGCAACACGGTGCCAATCTACGCAAACCCGCTACTCCGCGTGATACCGCCTGGCCGGTTGTCACAGTCCGTACCGCTGCCGCGTCTATGACATAGCGGGCACTCACCGTCAGGGTCCGCCGTGTAACAGAAGCTCACCCGAGTGGATGTCCGCATCATGCACACAATGGTCTGGGTGGCCCAGATCGCTCCGGCGCTGATATTTCTGGCATCCTGAGCCAGCCAAGCCGGCGATGTCGCGCGAACGGTTGCAAGCCACCGGTCAAACCGGCGCCGCCGCGTACCCGAAGCTCGCCATCACCCAGCAACGGATGAAGGAGTGGGCAACGTCGCCGTCAACGTCAGCCTGCCGGCGGTGTGCGTGTTCGTCGCGGTCCAGTAGATCTGAGCTCAAAGTCGTGGAGTGACATATGAATTCGGCCAAGTCGGACTCGCCCGCGCCGAAACGCGGGCCGGCCCTACCTGCTCGATGTCACTCGGGGATCATGCGACGACTCGGAAGACTTGGAATTCGACGACTGGTCCGGGTTGGATGCGTCCTTGTCCCACGAAGATGTTCTGGTTGACCCAGGAGTATTTGGGGTCTCCGGATTCCAGGCGTGGGGTGGTGACGAAGTAGTGGTCGCCGAAGTCGGTGCCGGTGCCGGCGCCGCCGAGGGCGCCCGCGGCGGCTTCGGTGACTTCGACCAGGCCTTGGTAGCTCATGTAGATGACGGCGCCGTCGTCGGTGTAGAACTGGGCGCGTACGTCGAGTCGACCGTAGCCGTCCTCACCGGCCAGCAGCCAGTCTCCGCCGCCGGGGGCGGCGGTTCCGCTGAATCGGTTGCCGGTGACTTTACCTCCGGTGACGGCGAGGACCTGGCGTAGTCCGTAGGGTCCCGGGCCGACGATCTGGGGTTCGGCGAGTTCTGCGGTGTAGCTGAACTCCGGCTCCAACTTCACTGGGCCGCCCCCACTCCGGCGGCAGCCATCACGGCTGACATGCCCTCGGCGATCACGTCGCGCCCAAAGGCCTCCACGACAACATTGGGATTGAAGTACTCGCGGATCAGCGCAACCTTGCCGTCCCGGATCCGCATGTGGGTGCAATAGGTATTGGCGTAGATCTTCCCGGTCTGCGTGACCGTCGCCTTTCCGTGCAGTTCCAGAATGAAGAGTTCCGGGTCGGTCGTGTCGTGCACGGTCAGCGAATCGATCCGGAGGTCGGGCACGGAGTAGAAAAACCAGTCGACGAAATGACCGATCAGGTGCCGGCCCGGCACGGTATCGGCGAGCGGCTCTGGAGCGAAGGGCATCTCCCAGACGGCATCCTCGGCGAAGATGTCCTTCCACGCCTCCAGTGCCTCGCCGCGAGGCGGACCGTCATCGAGGGCCCCCCAGAATCGCTCAACCGTCGCGCGGTTGTCCGTTTGTACGCTCATGCGCCGCCTCCATCTTCTGGTCGACTGCTGTCTCAGTCGATGTCCAAACCGACAGTGCACCACACGTCGTTAATAGTCAACACTATGTCGAGAATTGAAGCGTTCCATTGTTTCGACATAGTGTTGATTAACAACGACGGCTAGTCTAACGTCGCTGGTGGTATCGGCCTATCCCCTGGTTGCGGCACTTGCGCCGCACGATGACCACCCATCCCAGACACCTGCGTCCAACGAGGATCCGCTATGACAACACCCATCAACCGGCTCTTTCGTCTGCAGAGCCGGCCGCACGGCCAGGTCACCGACAGAGACCTCGAGTGGGTCGAGGAGTCCATTCCGGACATTGACGAAGGGCAGGCGCTGGTCCGTACCCTGTACCTCTCGCTCGACCCGACGAACCGCGTCTGGATGAGTGAGTTGCGCTCCTACATCCCACCGGTTGAGTTGGGTGCGGTGATGCGAGGCCTCGGTGTCGGACAGGTCGTCGAAAGCCGGCGAGACGATCTGCCGGTCGGAGCGTTCGTACTCGGCTTCACCGGTTGGCAAGACTATTGTGTCGCTGACGATTCCGTCCTGGAATTCCCGTTCACAGTTCTTCCCGACCCACTGCCCGCACCGCTTCCGGCATTCCTCGGCGTACTTGGCCACACCGGCATATCAGCGTTCATCGGTGTGGAGTTGGGCGACCCTCAGTCGGGCGAGACAGTGGTTGTTTCCGCCGCGGGCGGCGCCGTCGGTTCGATCGCCGGACAGCTGGCTAAGCAGCGTGGTGCCCGCGTAGTCGGCATCGCCGGTGGCGTGGAAAAGTGCCGACACTTGGTGGAGAAACTGAGTTTTGACACTTGCGTGGATCGACACGCGGACAACTGGCGCGAACTGCTCGACGAGGCGACCCCCGACGGCATCGACGTCGACTTCGAGAACGTCGGCGGCCCGATCATGGATCACGTCCTGGGCCGGTTGAACGTGGGCGCACGAGTGTCGCTGTGTGGTCTGATCTCCGAGTACGACAACTACAACGAACACAGCGACCAACCGGGCCTACGCAACGCAAACCAGTTGCTGATGCAGCGAGCCACCCTACGGGGCTTCATCGTTACCGACCACGTCGAACGTTACGCGGAAATCATCGGAAAGCTCGCCGCGGCATTGGGCGAGGGCTCGCTGACCTACGACGAGACTATCGTCGAAGGATTGGAAAATGCTCGGGAGACCCTCAACCTGGCGCTCGCCGGCGGCACTCAGGGAAAGTCGATCATCGAGGTCGCGGCTCCCCCTTCGTCGGACTGATTTCCTTCACAATTGTTGCCCTGAAGGAAGTCGTCATCCATTAGACGTCGAATGCCGGAGCGATGAACCGTTGTAACACCTCGGCTTCGAGGTGTTCGTCGCCGAGGGGCAGGTAGGCCATCGACAGCACCACGTGAACGATCCACAACGCGGCTACGGGATCGTCATCGGTGATCCCGGTGAGTTCGGCGGCCAAGGCGTTGAGCACTGGTGAGGAATGCAGGTCGCTGAGTGCGGGTGCCTTGGTGGATGTCATCATCAGCTGACGTATCGGGTTGGACCTGATCTGCTGCAGCGCCACGGCGATGGCCGTGACGACCCGTTCGGGACCGCTGAGGCCATCGACTTCGCGTCGGACGGTGTCGGTGATGGCTGTGGCGATGCGCAGTAGCACGGCGTCGCGGATGTGTGCCTTGCCGCCGGCGTAGCGGTAGATGGTCGCTCTCGAACAGTGCACCTGCTTGGCCAACGCGTCGATGTCTAAGGCGTCTAATCCGTCGTGGAGTACCAGTTCGGTTGCGACGGTGTAGATGCGTTCGGTCGCGGCGGCCCGGCGGTCCCCGCCGACGACCCAATCCTCACGTGTCACCCCGCCGCACTCCTTGCATCGTATCGAAAGTACATTCTCAGCCCTGAGACGAATAGTTACCAACGTCTCCCTCTTGTGTGCAGGTCAGCGCCCACAGCTGAGACAACCCTCCCGCGCGATGGGGTGTCCACGGTATCGACTTCGTCGCGGCGGGTTGACCCCGTCGTCGCAGACCAGCAACTTAGAGCGATGACACGTCGAGATGGGGCGCTCGGGCTTGCGCTATTCGATGATCAGTTCATCCAGGACCCGTATCCGCTCTATGCGCGTATGCACGACCGTGGGCGCGTTCACCGGATCGGTGACTCGGACTTCTATGCCGTGACCGGATGGGAGGCCGTCAACGAAGCAGTGGCCCGGTGTGATGACTTTTCCTCCAACCTCACCGCCACCATGATGCGCAATCCCGACGGCACGGTGGGGACCTTCCCGATGGGTGAACTCGGCGGCCCTACCCAAGCACTGGCCACGGCCGATGATCCCGCTCATGCCGTGCACCGCAGGGCGCTGATCCCGCAACTGGCGGCCAAACGGATACGCGCCATCGAGTCCTTCGTCACCGATACATCGGCCCACATCTGGGAAACCCGGGTGCACGGCGGGCGCGTCGAATGGATGGGCGCGATGGCCAACCGGCTGCCGATGATGATCGTCGGACGCATCATCGGCGTCCCCGATCAGGACACCGACAAGCTTATTGAATGGGGATACGCCGCCACCCAATTCGTGGAAGGACTGGTCACCCAACAACAGCTCACCGCCGCCGGCGTCGCAGTCATGGAACTCAGCGAATACATCACTGAACAGTTCCAGCACGCTTCGGGCGACCCCCAGGACAACCTGCTCGGAGACCTGGCCGCGGCATGCGCCACCGGCGAACTGGACCAGTTCACGGCGCTGGCGATGATGATCACCCTGTTCAGCGCGGGAGGTGAGTCCACAGCGTCACTGATCGGTTCGGCGGCTTGGATCCTAGCGACCCGCCCCGCGATCCAACATCAAATTCGCGAGCGGCCGGAACTGCTCGGCGCGTTCCTGGAAGAAGTGCTGCGTTTCGAGCCGCCGTTTCGGGGTCACTACCGCCACGTCGTCAACGACACCGAATTGGGAGGTGTTGCCCTGCAGGCCGGTTCACGCCTGTTCCTCATGTGGGGCGCTGCCAACCGCGACCCCGCCCACTTCACCGACCCCAATCAATTCCGGCTCGACCGGCCCGCCGGCAAGACCCACCTCACCTTCGGAAAGGGCGCGCACTTCTGCGTGGGCGCCGCGCTGGCCCGGTTGGAAGCCACCGTCGTACTCGGTCAACTGCTGCAACGCACCACACTCATCGAGGCTGCCCAGACGGGGCGCTGGCTGCCCAGCCTCCTCGTTCGCCGCCTCGACCATCTCGAACTGGTCGTCACATGACCGGCCAGGCGGAGTTGATCGCCTTCTACGAACTGACCCGAGCCAAGGCCGCATACTGCCGCGCACCGGACACCGTGACTGGTACGCCCTGGCGGCAACGATGACCCTAGACATCGAATTCGGCATGAGCGAAAGCGACGTCAACCCTCACCTGACGGTAGGCCGCGACGAGACGCCGGCCTCATCACGGCTGACCCACCTGATAACCGACGTCCATCAAGCCACCGATGAGAGCGTCCAAGGGACTCAGCGGATCTCGGCTCAGTTGGGGGGCCGCACCTCGCGCCGGAGGATCTTGCCGGTCGCACCCTTGGGCAAGGAGTCGACGAACCAGACTTCGCGGGGGTATTTGTACGCGGCGAGTCGATCTCGGACAAAGGTCTTCAATTCTTCGACCCCGGCTTGCGCCCCATGTTTGAGCGCTACGGCCGCGCCGATCTCCTCCCCGAGGGCGGCATGTTTGATGCCGATCACCGCTGCTTCAGCGACGCAGGGATGTTCGTAGAGGACTTCCTCGACCTCGCGGGGATAGACGTTGTACCCACCCCGGATGATCAGATCCTTCTTCCGGTCGACGATGGTGTAGTACCCGTCGCCGTCCCGGGTGGCGATGTCCCCGGTACGAAACCATCCGTCGGGAATAGCCTCGGCCGTCGCCTCAGGTCGCTTCCAGTACCCTTTCATGAGATTCTCGCCCTGGATGGCGATCTCCCCAGGTGTGCCGTCGGGAACGTCCTCGCCGGCGTCGTCGACGATCCGCAGCGCGCAGCCCCGTACGGGTATCCCGATGGTGCCCGGTCTGCGTTGGTGGCCGGGTTGGTTGAAACAGGCGATGGGTGCGGTCTCGGAAAGCCCGTACCCTTCGTAGATCTCGCAGTCGAACTGCTTCTCGAACGCTTTGAGAATCTCCACCGGCATCGGTGCACCGCCAGTGATACACGTACGCAGCGAGGACATGTCTGTGCTGTCCGCATCGGGGGAATGCAACATCGCGGCGTACATCGTCGGCACGCCCTCGAGAACCGTCACTCGATCACGGGCCAGCACCTGCAAAGCCTTGGCCGCCTCGAAGCGCGGGACGAGGGTGAGCATGGCAGCGGCTTTGACCGCCGCGTTGAGCCCGCATGTGAGGCCGAAGACGTGAAACAACGGCAGGCAACCGAGAATCACGTCTTCGGGGCCCACTTTGATCAGTGCATCCACCGTCGTCGCGGCGTTGGTCGACAGGTTCCGGTGGGTTAGTTCTGCGCCCTTGGGTTTCCCGGTGGTGCCGGATGTGTAGAGGATCACGGCAGTATCGTTGTCGGATCGCTCGGTCGCTTCATGAATTCGGGTGCCGGACAGGTTGGTTGGGCCCGTAGCAGGCACCAGTACCGAGCTGATTCCGACCTTCGCCGCCGCGGCCGGCACGACGGAATCGCTCCCCTGCAACCCGTAGACCAGTGACGTGCCCGAGTCGGCGAGGTAGTACTCGACCTCGCGCGCAGTGAGCAACGGATTCATCGGGACTGCCACCGCGCCGGCCAGGAGCACACCGTAGAACAGCACCGGGTATGCGGGGACGTTGGGAAGCACCAGGCCCACCCGGTCGCCCGGCAGCACACCCCGGACCCGCAGATCCCCGGCCACGGCCGAGGCGCGGCGATGGAGTTGACCATAGGACAGGACGTATTCGTCGAGCTTCACCGCCGGCCGGTCGCCGTGTTCGTGCGCGGTCGCGACGAGATTGCCTGCGAGGTTGGACACGGTTGACTCCTGCTTCGAATAGAAGGCTCGCGCAACATTGCGCGGCCAGGCGGGCGAATACAGCTAGAGCGCAAGCAGAACAGCGGTCGAGTCTGCACCCCTTACAGTATGTACTCCGCGTCTATGATTATCAACACACCGTCGAGTAATTCGCTCGTGAGGCCCACGCGGTACACCGGGTTCATGGTCGACCTGACCTATCATGTGTCTTATGGCGTCCACTTCATCGTTCAACCTGAGCACCGCGGAGACGCGGGTGGGACGACGAAACATCAAAGGTGACAGACGCGAACAAGCCATCCTCGAAGGTGCCTACGACCTGTTGCGCACGGTACCCCTGCGCAACATTTCCATCGACGATCTCACCAAGCGCGCTGGGCTCTCGCGGTCGTCGTTCTACTTCTACTTCGAGTCCAAGTGGCAGGTACTTTCCGCGCTGCTCTCGAGGGTCACCGCCGACGTGTTCCAAGCCTCGCAACTGATTTTTGAGCGCCCGGCGGGCATGCCGCCGGAGGCCGCCATCGAGCACGCCGTCAACGAGGTCATTCAGGTGTGGGAACGCCATGGTCACGTACTTCGTGAGGTGGGTGACGCCGCTGCGGCCGAGCCGGACCTGCAGACGCAGTGGGACTCGATCCTCGGCCGGTTCATCGACGCGTCGGCTGCCAGCATCGAACGAGACAGAGCCGCAGGCGTGGCCGTCGACGGACCACCGGCCAGGTCGTTGGCTGCCGCGTTGATGTGGATGGGTGAACGCAACCTGTCGTTGATGAGTCTGCGCAGTGAGAACGCCATTCCGTTGGAGAGCATGGCCGAAACGGTCACCACCATCTGGCTGCGGACGGTCTACGGCCTGGACTGGAAGCCCCGTAAGTCACCCACCAAACGCCGCAAGCCCTCTCCGAAGACGTGATCGACGTCGTCGGAGAGGGCTCACTGACTTCGAGGCTTTGCTCGGACGTTATTGGTTGTCCAAGGCCATTTTCGTCATGTTGAGTCCGGGCATGACCATGTGACCGCCCTCGACCAACATCTCAAGGCCTGTCGTCCATCGTGATTCGTCGGAGGCGAGCCACAGCACCGCCTCGCTCATGGCCTGCGGCGGCAGCAGGCCGACGTCCCGGAGAACTGCCCAGTACTTCGCGCCCTGTAGATCCTCTTTGACACCGTTTCCGGGCCCCTTGCCCGCGCAAAGGTCGTAGCCACCTTGCCAATCGAGGGCGGGCGTATCGGTAGGCCCGGGCAGCAGCGAGTTGACCCGGATGCCGAACTGGCCGAATTCGAGTGCTGCGCTCTTCGCCAACCCGAGTACGCCATGCTTCGATGCCACGTAATGGACGTAATGGGGCGACCCCTCAACGCCGTTGCCGGACGAGGTGATGATCACCGAGCCACCTCCGCGCGCCTTCATGGCGGGAGTTACCGCCTTCAGCGTGCGCCAGGGTCCCATGATGTTGACGTTGAGTACATCCAGGAACTCATCTTCGGGGATATCCGAGAACGGGTGCACGGTCCAGATTCCGGCGTTGGCCACCGCGACATCGAGTCCGCCGAAGGCCTGCACCCCCTCGGCGACCAACCTGTCCAGCGGGGCCTGCTCGCGGACGTCGCCCTGGTGGGCGATGATTCGCCGGCCCAGAGCTTCGACCTCCTTGACCGTGATCTCCAGGTCGGTGGCCGTGCCAACCGGATAGGGAACCCCTCCGTTCGCCGGGCAGTCGAAGGCGAGGATGTCCGCACCTTCCTGGGCGAGGCGGATAGCGTGTGCGCGTCCCTGACCTCGAGCCGCGCCGGTGACCAGGGCGACTTTTCCTTCCATGCGTCCCATGTCTACTCCTTTACTGGGTGATTCGATTACGGCTTGCCTTCCGGCGAGACCGACTGTGGTGCAACGGATGTAGGGCGATACCTCACCCGCTCGGCCTGATCAGTTGGAGAAGTACGTCAATTCCTGGCGGCTCGGCCCAGACATGTGTGGCGTCTCCCATCAGAATCGGTGCCGCGATCGGCTCCGGACGCCCGGGCCCTCGGATGGCGCAACCCGCCAGTTCCGGACCATCGGCGTGGGGTAGCCGTAGTGCTACGTGGTCGAGTTTTGCCGGTGCTCCGTCGAGGGCCGTATCAAGCACGTCCCGGTCGTGGACGGTGTACAACTCGACCTCTGCTCCGGACACGTCGAGGAACGCCGCGCTGATGCTCATGACCGGAACCTCAACCTTGCGGGCCACGTCGACGCCAAACCGATCACACCAATGTGTGAGGGCCGAGTCCAGGTCGCGTACCAGGATGCCGACGTGGTCGAGTCGGGGCGGGGTCACTGGCTGCCCGCCGCGACAAAGTGCGGAGCAAGCCCCGGCGTGGGCTCTGTCCAGCGCTGGGTGACGACCTTGGACCTCGTGTAGAAGCGGTAGGCGTCGTAGTTGAGCCCGTCGTCTCCGAACCGCGAGTCTCCCCATCCGCCGAAGCCGAACCAGGAAATCGGCACGGGGATAGGCACGTTGATCCCTACGCTTCCGGCCGATACACCCCGGCTGAATCGGCGGGCGGCCGTGCCACTGCCGGTGAAGATGATGGCGCCGTTCCCGTAGGGGTTGTCGTTGACGATCTGCAGGGCCTGCGCGAGGTCTTGGGCGCGCAGCACGCTCAGCACCGGCCCGAACACCTCGTCGCGGTAGAGATCGCTTTCGACGTCGACGTGGTCGACGAGACTGGGACCGATGAAGTAGCCGGCTCCGGGCGCCGTCCGTTCACGGCCGTCGACCACGAGCCGGCCGCCTTGCTCGACGGAGCGTTCCAGCGCGCCACGGACCCGATCGAGTGCGCCCTCCGAGATCAACGGCCCCATGTCGATACCCGACGCGGCGCCCGGGCCCACTCGGAATGCATTGGCGCGCTCGGCAATCCTGGCCACCAACGCATCTGCCGCCGAGCCGACGGCGACCGCGACCGTCACGGCCATGCATCGCTGACCGGCGGCGCCGTAGGCCGCCGACACCAGCGCATCGGCCGCGGCATCGAGGTCTGCGTCGGGCATCACCACCATGTGGTTCTTGGCGCCACCGAGGGCCTGCACCTTCTTATCGGCCGCGGCCGCGCGCCGGTATATCGCCCGCGCGACCGGGGTGGAGCCGACGAACGACACTGCGGCGACATCGGGGTGGTCGATGAGCGCCTCGGCTGCCTCCACACCGCCGTGCACCACGTTGAGCACGCCGTCGGGCAATCCTGCCTCGCTCGCGATCTGCGCCAACCGCACCGATGCCGAAGGCACCTGTTCACTCGGCTTGAGCACGAACGCATTCCCGCACGCGATGGCGGCGGCAAACATCGACACCGGCACCATGGCCGGAAAGTTGAACGGTGTGATACCGGCACACACACCGAGCGGTTGCCGGAAGGAGTACGTGTCGACCCCATTGGCAACCTGCTCGGCGTACTCCCCCTTGAGCTGCTGCACAACCGAAAGCGACACGTCGATGGCCTCAATCGACCGCGCCAGCTCTCCCCTGGCATCTGCCAGCGTCTTGCCTTGTTCGGCCGTGATGATCGACGCCAGGTCGTCCACCTGCTCGTGCAGCAGTACCCGGAACCGATGCAGCACCGATGCGCGGGCAGGGCCGGGGGTGTCGGCCCAGGCCACCGCCGCGGCTCGCGCACTGGCAACAGCGTCGTCGACGACGTCGGCACCGCCCAACGCAACGGTCCCGGTCACGCGCCCGGTAGCGGGATCATGGATCTCGGCTCGCGGCCCCTCCGTCGAGAGGATGGCCCCGCCGCCGATCCAATGCGGAACGGTGTCAAGAGATACATCGATGGTCACAGCAACTCCAATGGTTCAGTAATGCCAGATATCCGAAACGACAATCACGTTCAGGCGTTGCTGCGAGGATGAGGAATCTCGGGGAACATCTCCAGGCCGTAGTTGACCTTCAGGTTCTCGACCTCTGCCTGCAGCTGCTCGGGCGTCCGGAGCTCGCGGTCGCGCGCCTCGTAGAAGTACTTGTCGATACCGCCGTTGGGCTCGAAACCCTCGCTGTCGGGTCCGGGCACGAACACCACGAGTATCCGGGCTTCGTCACCGACCACCTCATAGGTGTGCCGCTGATCCTTGCGGCCCCAGACGAACTGGCCCTTCTTGGCGTTGTACGAACCGGCCTCGGTGTGGATCTTTATCTCGCCGTCCATCACGAAGAAACCCTCTTCTTCGCGGTGGTGGATGTGCCAGACCGGTTCGGTACCGCGCACCCAGTTCGTCTCGATGACGATCAGCTGGCCGTTGGTGGTCTCACCGGTCGCGTGGATCCAGAAATCGACGCCGGTCATGAAATCACCGGTCATGTTGAAGTGGATGTCCTCGCGGTGGGAGACGTAGCTCTCGCCATCGCGTGAAGTTGACGGTTGGATCTGGTCGACGTCCGATCTCGTGGCCATGTCAATCCCTCTTTTCGTCGTTGCGACGCCGTGCGCCGGTGTCCGGTGCCACGGCCTTGGCAAATTTGAGATTAGACTCACAGTCGAAGTTAGTCAACATAGTGTCCACTTTGAACGACCAGGGCACCCCCCTGCATCGTCACCGGAAACTCGACAATGTGTTGACTATCACCAACGGATAGTGCACGCTCGGATTCACCCCGTGGGCCTGAACGGAAGACCCGCTCGAAAATGGAGGTCCCCCAGTGAAGTTGGAGCCCTACGCATGAGTGTGCTGCACACGCAGGCCCAGCAGTTGTTGCAGTCACTGGCCCAGCGCCCGGCCGTACCGCCGTGGGAGATGTCGATCGCGGCCTACCGGGAGGCCGGCGAGAAATTGATCGCGTTGGCCGGCGACATCGATACGCGCTGCACGGTAAACGATTTCACGATTCCGGTGCGGCAGGGGGCGCTCGCGGCGCGGGGCTACCGTCCAGCTGCGGCTGGGCCGGCGCGGCCGGGCGTTGTCTACCTGCACGGCGGGGGGTTCGTACGCGGAAGCCTCGACAGCCACGATCGGCTCTGCCGAAAGCTCTGCGCGCGGGGCGACCTCAACGTGATCTCGGTTGCGTACCGCCTGGCACCAGAAGATCGGTTTCCCCGGGCTCACCATGATGCCGCCGATGCGGTCTCCTGGGTGAGTGAACATGCGGATCGGCTGGGCATCGACGTCGACGCTCTAGCGGTCGCCGGTGACTCCTCCGGGGGCGCACTGGCGGCCAGCGTCGCGCTTGCTTCTCGTGACCAGGGCCCTCCGGTTAAGGCCCAAGGTCTGCTGTGCCCCGCACTCGACGCCACCATGAGCAGTGACTCGGTCGAACGGTACGCGGACGGCCCGTTCCTGACCCGGGCCGCGCTTGAATGGACCTACGACATGTATGTACCCGAGACCGACGATAGTCGTTCGAGCCTTGCCTCACCGTTGCTGACGCAGAATCTCCGAGGCGCCCCGCCCGCTGTGATCATCAGCGCTGCGGTGGATCCCGTCGCAGACGACGCCCACCGCTACGGTGAAAGGCTCGCTGCGGCAGGAATCGAGGTGCGAGCCCACGAGTACGACGGCATGCCGCACAGCTTCCCGTTACTGGCGGGCGTACTCGACGACGGCGATCACGCCATCACCGTATTCGCGAGGGAACTCGCTGCCTTGCTCGGCTAGATCTGCCGATCTAATACCTTACAGCACAACACATTAGCGACCCAAAGCAGTTCCAACTAGTTGTGAACTGTCGCCCAATGCTGCCCTGACCTCACTGTGGCACCCACCCCTCGCCAAGCTGTCCAACCAAAGGAAACCACCGATGATTCCCCTTCCGGGCGACGAATGCGCGCACGTCCATCCCCGATCACCGGGGATCTGGCTGAGGGCGCTGATCATCGCCTTGTGTGTCATTGCGTCATCACCGTTTTCGGCGAACGTGCCGGTTGCCCGGGCTGACGAGTCGCGGTACTGGGCGTTCTACACTCCGCCGAACCCCCTGCCCCCGGGCGCGCCGGGTGACCTCATCCGAACCGAACCTTCCAGGCTGGTCCTGGAGCCGTCCGGACAACTGGGCGCATTCGTGGGGACCGGGACTCGAATCATGTACCGCAGCACCGATGCTCAGGGTCATCCCGTGGCGGTCACCGGTACCTATATCGAACCTGACGTCCCCTGGCCCGGCAGTGGGCCCCGCCCGCTGCTCGCCTACGCCACGGCCCCGTACGGGATGGGAGAGCAGTGCGCACCTTCTCGCCTGTTCAACCAGGGTATCCATGCCTCCTTGGACACGGGTTTCGATCTGATGTTCAATCTCGAGGAGGGATTCATCGCGACGCTACTCGCGCGGGGTTACGCCATCGTGGTCACCGACGGTGTCGGACTGGGAGTGCACGGTCAGATGGCCCCACAGTTCCTCAACCGGGTGGCGGGCGGGACGGCACTCAACGACGCCGCGCGGGCTGCGATGAGACTGCCCGACACCACATTGGATCCGCATGGGCCCGTCGCGTTCTGGGGCTGGCTGGCCGGCGGCGGACATACCGCGTTGGCGGCAGCCGAACTGGCCGGCACATACGCACCCGAACTCAATATTGTCGGAACCTATGCCAACGGCGCGACCACCGATCTGCCGAGCATGCTTCCGCCCCTTGACGGGAACCAGCTCGCCGGATCACTCGGATGGGTGCTACGAGGGATTCAGGAGGCGTATCCCGAGATGGCACAACCGATCGCGGATTCCCTCACTCCACGCGGCCTGGAGATGCTGGCCAACACCAGTCGGCAATGCATGATCCAAACCGGCATCGACTACGCGTTCCGGCATCTGCAGCCATGGTTCAAGAAGGACCTCTATCAATCGGTGCGGGAGGAGCCACTCAGCTCCATCCTGGCGATGCAGCGTATTGGAAACGTGAAGCCGACCGGACCGGTGTATCTCTCACACAATCGATGGGATTCGTTCGCACCCTACGAGTCGGTCGTGGCCACCGCGCGAGATTGGTGCGCGCTGGGAGCCGACGTCACGTTGTGGACCAACGAACAACCACCTTTCCTCAACAAGATGAACACGAATGCGCTCTTGACGGCTTTCGTCGACGGCGAGCGCAGCATGGCGTGGATCGGCGATCGCTTCGACGGGTTGCCCACCGCACCCACCTGCGGTCAGCTGTCGGAGTGACCGCCCACCCTATGCGCGGAGGCCGTCGATGAGAATCCGCACCAGCCGCTTCTGCTGGCGCTCATCACGATCCGGCTGCTCCCCCACCCAGGCGATAGCCGCCGCCATATCGAGCACATCGTCGATATCGGCGTCGGCCCGCAAGGCGCCCGCGTCCACCGCGCGGGCGAGCAGCGTGGCGCCGGCGGCCCGCGACGCCCGGCAGGCCTCCTTGCCGTCGTCATCATCGTCCGGTGGGGCCACCAAGCTCCGCGCCAACCCGTCGAATACGCCGGCCTGCCCGATGTAGACACTCAACCACTGCCCAAGGGCGGCAACCGGATCGGTGTGGTCGGACAGTTTGGCGCCCAGCGCGGCGATCTCGCGCAGCCCGTCTTCGATGACCGCGAGAACCAGTTGATCACGGGTAGGGAAATGGCGGTACAGGGTTCCTGGCCCGACGCCGGCGCTGCGGGCGATGTCGTCCAGGGACGTCCCGACGCCGGAGCGCAGGAACGCCACGTATGCCGCGTCGACCACCTTGCGTCGGTTGCGCACGGCATCGGCTCGCACGAGTACCCCTCTCGACAATCGGAGACAGTCTCCATATAGTGAGCGGAGACTGCCTCCGAATACTACCCAGGCCCCCGAGGACACCATGCGAATCACCGGCACCGCCCTGCCTGAACCCGGTCACCTTTCCGGTCTGCTCGCCGTCGTCAGCGACGCCGAACAGGCCGGATTCACCCGGGCCTGGTTACCGCAGCTGCCCGCCCTGGCCGGCACCGCGCCGTGGGATGCGCTCACCACGCTCGCACTGGCCGGACAACTTGCCACCCGGATCCAGTTGGGCACCGGGGTCGCCATCGCCTACCACCAGCACCCGCTGACGCTGGCTCGGCAGGCCTTGACCACCAACGCCGCCGTCGACGGCCGACTGACGCTCGGCCTCGGTGTGAGCCATCCCTCGATGATCGAGGCGCTCGGCTACTCCTATGAGCGCCCGGCGCAATACCTGCGCGAGTACCTCGAGATCCTGATCCCCGCGATGGCCGGCGAGGCCGTGGACTACCACGGCACCAGGCTCACCGCTGTCGGCCAGGTGGACCTGCCCGGGGCACCGGCGCCCGCCGTCGTTCTCGCCGCGCTCGGGCCACAGATGCTCGACCTCGCGGGCTCGATGACCGACGGCACGATCACCACCTGGACCGGTCCGAAAACGCTGGAGCACAGCATCGTTCCTCGAATCTCCGCGGCGGCCTCGGCAGCTGGACGACCCGCACCACAGGTCATCGCCGGCCTGCCGGTGATGGTTACCTCCGATCCGCAGGCCGGTCGAGACTCCATCGCGGCGGCGTTCGCGATCGCCGGGCAGGTACCCGCCTACCGGACGGTGCTGGACGCCGAGGGTGTCGGCGGCGTCGCTGACGTCAGCATCGTCGGCGACGAGGAACACGTGGTCGCGCAGTTGCGCCGGTTCGCCGACGCCGGCGTGACCGAGTTCGTCGGCTTCCCCTTCGGCGACACCGATACCGTCAAGCGCACCACCGCACTGTTATCGGGAATGCGGTTGTGACGCACCAGATGCCGGCCAGCTCTACGCACGCATGCCGGAATACTCCTGCGCGAGCGGCAGGTTGATTGAGCCATGAGTAATCCGAACCTGGGCACCTTCGGCGTTTTCGGCCTGCACGGACAGTGGAAGCAAGTGACCGCAGCGCAACTGCGGAACATCGAGGCGCTCGGCTACGGAGCCATCTGGGCGGGTGGCTCGCCGCCCGCCGAACTCGACTGGGTCGAGTCACTCCTGGAGCCCACCGAGAAGCTGCAGGTGGCAACCGGCATCGTCAACATCTGGTCGTGGGCCGCCGGTCGGGTTGCGGAGTCGTTCCACCGTATCGAGGCGGCCTACCCCGGACGGTTCCTGCTCGGGATCGGGGCCGGGCACCCGGAACTGATCGCCCAGTACACGAAGCCCTACGACGCGCTCACCGAGTACCTCGACAAGCTCGACGAGTACGGCGTCCCCAAGCACCGGCGGGTCGTCGCCGCGCTCGGCCCACAGGTGCTCAAACTGGCCGCGCGCCGCAGCGCGGGAGCCCACCCCTACCTGACCACCCAGGAGCACACCGCCCGGGCGCGGGCTCTTCTCGGACCGGATGCGTTCATCGCCCCGGAGCACAAGGTGGTGCTGACCACCAACCCTGAACGGGCCAGGGCCGTCGGACGCGAACATCTCGACGTCTACCTCGCAGGGTCCAACTACGTGAACAACTGGAAGCGATTGGGGTTCAGCGATTCCGACGTCGCCGCGCCCGGTAGCGACGCCCTGATCGACGCCCTCATCGCGTATGGCAGCACCGATGCCATCGCGGCCAGGCTCAACGAGCATCTTGCCGCCGGCGCCAACCACGTACCCGTGCAGATCCTGACCGAACCCGACAAGCTGGTTCCCGCGCTCGCCGAACTGGCCGGACCGCTCGGGCTCAGCTGAGGCCTACCCGCTTCCCGCGTGCGGCGGGAACCCTGTCGACCTGACGCCGTGCGGCATCCCCGCCGACTCGAGGCAATTTTGCACAATCGGTTGCTCAGCCGCTGAACCTGTGCTTCGCTTACTCCACTGCGACCGGACAGACGGCTGAATGTCCACATCGAGTTCATGTGTTACCTCGCAGGAAAAACCTGACTGACCTCGACGGGAGACACATCTACATGACTGATATATCGGTTATCTATCGGCTGCCCGCCGGCGAGATGCCTGCGTCCCGGGCGCTGCTATGACACCCCGGCTGCAAGTCGTCGGAGTGGACAAGGAGTTCGACACAAAGACCGGCACTGTCCAGGTGCTGCGCGGGTTGAACCTGCACGCGGGCCGTGGTGAGTTTGTGTCGATCGTCGGGCCCAGCGGCTGCGGCAAGTCGACGCTGTTCAACATCATCACCGGCCTTATCGCCCCCACCGCCGGCTCGGTGCGGGTCAATGGCGAGGAGATCACGGGAACGACGTCCCGGCACATCGGCTATGTCCTGCAGAAAGATCTCCTCTTTCCGTGGCGGACCGTCCTGGAGAATGTGGTGCTCGGACTGGAAGTACGCGGGACACGCAAAAAGGAAGCCCGCGAGCGCGCTCGCAGCCTTTTCGCCGCTTACAAACTGGAGGGCTGCGAGGACAAGCACCCCTCCGATCTCTCCGGCGGTATGCGGCAGCGTGCCGCACTGATGCGGACGATGGTCACCGACCCCGACATCATCCTGATGGACGAGGCCTACAAGGCGCTCGACTACCCACTCAAGATCGCCCTGGAAGGCGAACTCCTCGAAACCGCCAGGGCAACAGGCAAAACAGTTGTCGCAGTCACTCACGACATCGAAGAAGCGGTCACCATGTCCGACCGGGTGTATGTGCTCAAAGCGCATCCGGGCGAGGTCGTCTCGGAACTTCGCGTCGACCTCGGAACATTGAGTACCGACATCAACGAACGGCGGTTGGCACCTCGCTTCAACGAGTTCTACGAGAAGATCTGGCGCGGCATCGGCCGGCAAGAGGACCAGAAGCAGGTGGTGGCATGACCGCCGTCTTGACCAAATCACCTGAGCGGATTCGCCCGGCCAGGCGGAGACCCTCCGTGGTGGTGGCCCAACGGCGCCGCATCGGCCTGCACACACTGCAAGCCCTGATCGTCGTCTCAGCCTTGGCCGCATGGGAATTCGGTGCCCGAAGCGGAGCCGCCAGCTCGTTCCTGTTCGGCAGTCCCAGCTCGGTGTGGAACGTATTGATCAAACGCGCGGCAACCGGCGAGCTGTGGACCGACATCGGTATCACGACTTCGGAAGTCCTGCTCGGCTTCCTGGTGGGAGCCGTCGGCGGTTCGGTTCTCGGCCTGCTGCTCTGGTACTCCCGATTCGTCGCAGATCTCACGGGTCCGTTCATCGCGGCCATCGGCTCGATCCCGGTGCTCGCTGTCGCACCGCTGACGATCATCTGGTTCGGCACCGAAATGACCTCGAAGGTGGTGATTGTCGCGTTCTCCTGTGTGGTGGTGTCCTTGACCACCTCATACCGCGGCGCGCGCCGCACCGACCCCGACTTGATCAACCTGATGCGGTCGTTCGGCGCTACACGTTCACAGATCTTCCGCAAGCTCGTCGTCCCGTCAGCGATGACCTGGGTGGTGTCCGGTTTGAAGCTCAACATCGGTTTCGCACTGGTGGGTGCCATCGTCGGCGAGTACATCAGCTCGGATGCCGGTGTGGGACACATGATCCTGCTGGGCAGCTCCAACTTCACCATCTCCCTGGTCATCGCGGGCATCGCGATCGTCATGGTCATGGTGCTCGTCTTCAACATCCTCGTCACCACCATCGAGCGGTTCCTCGGTCATTGGGAAAGGTCCTGAACATGAATGCTCGAACGCTTATGCGCCGCTTCACAATCGTGCTGAGCTCCGCCGCGCTCATCACCGCGTGCGGCGGGCCTGCCAACGAATCCGCCGACGGCAGCGCCAAAGTGCGCATCAACCAGGCCTTCCAGTCCCTGCTGTATCTACCGCTCTACGTCGCGCAGGAGAACGCCTACTTCACCGAACAGAACGTGAACGTCGAGATCGCCACCGGCGGTGGCGGTACACAGTCCTGGGCCGCTGTAGTCGGCGGGTCGGCGGACTTCTCGATTCAGGATCCGGTATTCGTTCCGAAGTCACATGAGAACGGCGGGCCAGGGGTGGTGGTCGCGGCCATCCAGAACGCCCCTTCGGTGTTCGTGATCGGCAGGGCGGACAGTGGCAGCCCCGACTTGGACGACCCGGACGTGCTCGAGGGCAAGAAGGTGGTTGTCAGCCCGGAACCCGACACCAGCTGGGCTTTCATGAAGTACCTCATCGATCAAAAAGGCCTGGAGAACGTGACGTTGGTCAACGTGGCGCTGGGCAGTGAGCTCGCTGCCGTCGCAGGGGGTCAGGCCGACCTCGCACTGTCGTTCGAGCCCACCGTGAGTCAGGCTGTGGTCGATCAGGGGCTGAAAGTCGTCTACTCCTTTCCCGCCAACCCGGACTGGTACCCGTTCGCGTTCTCCAGCCTGACCACCACTGATCGGTATCTGCAGGAGAATTCCGCCGCGGCCCAAAGCGTCGTCACCGCGATCGCGAAGGCGTCGCGCTTCATCTACTCCGATCCTGAGGCGACCATCGACATTGCGGCGCAGTACTTCCCGGACCTGCCCCGCGAAGTGGTCCAGGCCGCGGTGGAGCGTGAGATCGACGCGAAGGGTTACGCCGAGGACGTCACGGTCACCAAGGAATCCTGGGACAACAACATGAACATTTCCCTGTTCACCAAGAACATCGCCGAGTACCCGTCCGATGCCACCTCATATGAGAACAACGTCAACACCGAGTTGGCCACCAGAGCCCGCGACGCGCTGCAGGCCGGCTGACCGTCGCCGCAGTACGCACCACTATCGAAGGAAACGCCATGCCTGTCCCGTCACCCGGTTTGACCGACCTCGCACACATTGCCACACGGTATGGTCTCGGCTTGTCCGATGACCAACTCGCGGCGTTCTCCACCCACGTCGAAGACCTGCTCGACTCCTGGGACGTCGTCGAGAAGCTCACCGGCGAAACCGCGCTGCCGGCCCCGACGAGAGCATGGTCGCAGCCCGAACACAATCCGCTCGGAGCCTGGAGCGTGACCTGCGAGGTGAAGCAGACCGACCAGGGAGCTCTGGCGGGCCGAACGGTGGCGATCAAGGACAACGTCGCGGTCGCCGGAGTGCCGATGACGAACGGGTCCGCCCTGGTCGAGGGCTACGTCCCGGACCGGGATGCCACGGTGGTAGCACGTTTACTGGCCGCGGGCGCCACCATCACAGGCAAAGCGGTGTGTGAAAATCTCTGCTTCTCCGGCGCCTCACACACGGCGGCCTCCGGGCCGGTGCGCAATCCGTGGGATCACACCCGGACCGCGGGTGGATCCTCCAGTGGCAGTGCGGCTCTGGTGTCCTCCAACGCTGCCGACCTGGCCATCGGTGGCGACCAGGGCGGGTCGGTGCGGTTGCCCGCCGCGTTCACCGGCATCGTCGGCCACAAGCCGACCCACGGTCTGGTGCCCTACACCGGGGCGTTCCCGATCGAGCAGACCCTTGATCACCTTGGCCCGATGACGAGAACCGTGGCCGACGCCGCACTCGTCCTCGGCGTCATCGCGGGTTCTGACGGTATGGATCCACGGCAACACGGCGACGTCACCGTGCCGGACTTCCTCGGCGAGCTGGATCGATCAGCCGCCGGGCTGCGAGTTGGTCTGGTGCGCGAGGGGTTCGGGCATCCGGAGTCGGTTCCCGGCGTCGATGCTGCCGTGCGTGCCGCGGCAGATCGGCTACGCGACGCGGGGCTGGCGTGCGAAGAGGTGTCGGTGGCGTGGCACGTGAACGGGAAGAGGATCTGGGACGTCATTTCCGTCGAGGGCGCCACGGCGCAGATGGTCGACGGCAATGCCTACGGCATGAACTGGCGGGGACGCTACGACCCGGCCCTGATCACGCACTATGGCGCCCGGTGGCGAGCCGACGGCACCTCGTTCCCGGATACGGTAAAGCTCGTTGTCCTGGCCGGACGCCACGCGATCGACCGTCACTACGGCGCGCACTATGCGATGGCACGCAACCTCGTGCCTCACCTGCGGGCCGCATACGACGCTGCGCTGTCGCGGTTCGACGTTCTGGTCATGCCCACCACCCCCATACTGGCCAGTCCGATCCCGCCGCCGGACGCCCCGCTCGACGAATATCTGGCACGGGCATTGGAGATGATGGCCAACACCGCCACCTTCGACGTGACGGGTCATCCGGCCTGCAGTGTTCCGGCCGCCACGGTGGATGGCCTACCAACCGGCATGATGATCATCGGCCGTCAATTCGATGACGCCACCGTGCTGCGTGTGGCACACGCATACGAGCAGGCGATCGGCGGCTTCCCCACTCCCCCGGTTCAGGCACGATGAGCGCTATGCACGAAATCGAGCTCGACTTGACGAAGTCGCTGGTGGACGACCCCCATGCCGGACACAACCGCTGGCATCCGGATATCCCGGCGGCACTGCGCTGCGCTCCCGGGGACACCGTGGCCCTGCGAGCCCGCGACGGCTACGACGGCCAGATCACCCGGCACTCCACGGCCGCCGATGTGCTTCGGATGGACACCGCCCGAATCCATCCGCTCACGGGACCGGTGCACATCGAGGGTGCCGAACCAGGCGACCTCCTGGTCGTCGATGTGCTGTCGGTGCAGACCGGGGACTTCGGCGCTACCCTGAACATTCCCGGATTCGGTTACCTGCGTGACGAATTCACCGAACCGCACATCGTGCGATGGGAGATCGGCGACGGGTTCGCACGCTCGGCAGACCTGCCCGGTGTCCGGCTGCCGGGTGCGCCCTTCATGGGTGTCATGGGTGTCGCACCGTCGAGGGAGCTCTTCGATCGCACCAGGATCTCGGAGCAGCGAGCGGCCGACGAGGGTGCTCTGGTCGAACTGCCCAACCCTGTCTCCGCCGTACCGCCGGACCGGCCCGGCGATCCGGCCAGACGCACCATCGCCCCCACCGAGGCCGGCGGCAATATCGACATCAAGCATCTGACCGCGGGCAGCCGGGTCTATCTGCCGGTGTGGGTGCCGGGTGCACTGTTCTCAGTCGGCGACGGACACTTCGCGCAGGGCGACGGTGAATCATGCGGTGCGGCAGTCGAAACCAGTGCCAGGGTGGTCCTGCGGTTCGACCTGCGAAAGGGGGCGGCGGCATCGGGCGATATCCGGCATCTGCGTTTCGAACGGCTCAGCGAAGGCCCGCCGGACGTCGCGAGTCGTCCGCATTTCGCCGTGACCGGAACCCCGGTCGACGCCGACGGGAGGATTCACCCAGAGAACCTCAACCTGGCCACGCGAAATGCGCTCAGGTCAATGGTCGACCATCTGGCCGGGGATCGCGGGCTCACCCGCCAGCAGGCCTACGCGCTGTGCAGTGTCGCCGTCGATCTGCGAATCAGTCAGATCGTGGATGTGCCCAATGTCCTGGTGTCAGCCATGGTGCCCACCGATATCTTCGAATGATCCGTCTCCGCTGAGATCTCGCCGCGGCTCCTACACCTTTACTGCGGCGACCTCACCGGATGAGTCCGCCACGTCTCGCCGGCCGATCCGAGCGAAGACGTCGGGGCGTTTCGCTCGGTAGAAGAGGCCGAGCGCGATCCCGATCAAACCACTGCCCCAGACCACCGCCTGGAGGATGACGGCGAGCGCGCCCGACCCACCGGTGAGCGTCGAGAAGTTCATGATCCCCACGACCAACAGAACGCTCATGGCCACCAGGGATACCGCCGGGGCCACCACCGCCACCCCGATGTTGATCGAATGCGAGCCTCGCCGGCGCCGGAAGTAGACCAGGACGGCGAGGCTGACCAGGGCGAACAACAGCAGATACCCATACCCACCGGTACCTCCGAGCCGGCCGTAGATCAGCGCCGGGTCCGCACCCGTCAGTACGAGAGGCAGCATGCCGACAAGGAACAGCACACCCGCGGCGAACGCTGCGATATGCGGTGAGTTGTGCTTCGGATGGACGGCACCGAGTTGCCTCGGAAGAACCCGGTCGACCCCCAGCGAGTAGAGGTAGCGCGCCAGGATGCTGTAAATCGCAACGGATGCCGCGAAGATCGAGGTCAACAGCAGAACACTCGCGACGTCCACCAGCCACCCGCCGACCGAGGCACCCAGCGCCGTGGTGAACATGCTGACCGGGTCGGAACCGGCCAACTCGACCGCTTTATCGGCCCCGAAGTAGGAGACGATGGCCCACGAGGCGATGCAGTAGAAGATGCCCACGAAGGCGACCACCGACAAGGTGGCCCTGCCGATGGTGCGGGCAGGATTTCTGACCTCCTCACGAAAGGCCGCCGTGCCCTCGAAACCGTTGAAGAACAGGATCGCGAACAGCAGACCCAGCCCCCACGATGCGCCCGTCAGCGAACTCCCCGAGAACGGTTCGAGGGACACACCGCCGTCCTGAGACACGTTGCCACCCAGGAATATCGCGCCGTCGAAGATGAGGATCACCACGACTTCCAGTGCCATCGCGACCAGCAGAACCTTCGCCGACACCTCGACCTGCAGGTAGCCGAAGATCCCCACGACGATCAGCAGCATCAGCGTGTACCAGTACCAACCGACGTCAGGACCGTGAAGTTCGCCGGTGACGAAGTTCGACGAAGCAACACCGAAGAAGATGAACGACGACATGCCGAGGAGCAGATAGACCGCCACGGCGACGAAGCCCGCACCGAGTCCCATCACCCGTCCCAGGCTCGCCGCGACATAGGAGTAGAAGGCGCCGGGATTGGGCATGTGATGGCCCATCGCGACGAAACCCAGCGAGAAGATGGTCACCAGCATCGCGGCCACCAGCATCATCGCGGGCGCGGCCGGCCCCCCGTAGGCGATGAGGATGACAAGCCACCCGGCCACGGTCACGAGTGGCGACACGAAAGCCATCACCAAGGCGAACAGGCGGAACGTGCCTATCGATCCGCTCAGCCCCACCTGCCCTGAAGTGGAGCCCGAAAGCTGTTCCGCATCTGGCGAACTCATGTGAGATTCAGGCCTCCGTCGACCAGCAGGTCGACACCGGTGGTGTACGAGGACTCGTCCGAGGCGAGAAACGCGATCGTCTTCGCGATCTCGGCGGGGCGCGCCATGCGTCGCATCGGGATCTTCGCCACATCGCTTGCGACCCGGTCGGGTTCAGTCTTCTCGGCGTATTCGACCTGCGGGGTCCGGACGTAGCCCGGCGACACCGAGTTCACCCGGATACCGTGCCGGCCGAGATTCATCGCGGCATTGCGGGTAATCCCCAGGACCGCGGCCTTCGTCGCGACGTAGGCGACGAACCCGTTCTGCGTGCCGCCACGGTGAGCCCAGGACGACGCGATGTTGATGATCGAGCCCGAGCCCAGGGCCGTCATCCCCGGGATGACGGCCTGCATACCGAGCAGAATCCCGGTCTGGTTGATCTCCACGACACGATTCCACTCGTCAAGAGACACGTCGGCGACGGCGGCCGGCGAGCTGACACCCGCGTTGTTGACGAGCACGTTGACCGGGCCCCAGGCGGGGTCGACGCCGCCGACGACCGCGGCCCAGTCCTTCTCGGACGCCACATCGAGGTGCCGGTAGACGACCTCAAGTCCCTCGGCGTCGAGTTGCTCAGCGAGCGCTTCGCCCTGCTCGTCGAGGACGTCCGTCGCGATCACGCGCGCGCCCTGCCGGGCAAGCAGATCCGTGTGCGCGGCGCCCTGTCCCTGTGCGGCGCCGGTGACCAGCGCTACTTTGCCTTCCAGCCGATTGACCATAGCGGAGAGCTTTCCGGCCGCCCCCGTAGCACACCACTGTACGTGGACATGAACCGCGCCAACCGGGTTAGTCCGGCATCCAAGTCCCTGTACGCGTCGACAGCCAAAGCCCCGACGTTTGAGGTCGGCATCAATTGTGAGGACGGCTTTGCGCGCCCACCTTGGGAGGAGACCACCGAACAAACGATAAGGAAATGAAAGCCATGGATCTAGGACTCTTCAGCCCGCCGTACGCGCAGGAGTACGTCGCCGGCCGGCGCACGTTGCAGGAGGCGATCGAGTGGGATCTCCAAATCGCACGGTGGGCTGACGAATACGGCCTGGCCGAACTCTTCTTCGCCGAGCACCACACGATCGGACACGAACCGAACCCGGCTCCCGACCTGATGATCGCGGCGGCCGGTCGCGAGACCCAGCGCCTGCGACTCGGCGCGGCTGCTCACCTGTTGCCGTACCACAACCCCATCGCTCTCGCGGACCGCCTGATGTACCTCGACCACATGACGGGCGGGCGCTACATCGCGGGATTCGCACCTGGCTCGTTCCCAACGGATGCACAGCTGTTCGGTGGCGGGTTGCAGAACAACGCGAAGATGATGGACGAAGCCATCGACATCATCGAGGCCATCTGGACCCGCCGCGGCCCGTTCCGTATCGAGGGCGAGTTCTGGACCGTCGACATGCCGGCTCACTCCGAGCAGTGGAACGGCCCGCACCTCAAGCCCTTCCAGCGGCCCCGGCCCGAGGTGGTGATGACCGGCGTCCAGCCCACATCGCCCACGTTCGCCGACGCCGCGCGGCGCGGCTTCTCCCCGATGAGCCAGCAGGTCGGCCTGGCCGCACTGCGCCAGCAGTGGGAGACCTACTCGCACGCAGCAATTGAGGCCGGCCACACCCCAGACCGGGCGAACTGGCGGGTCATGCGAGACGTCTTCGTCGCCGAGACCGACGAGGAGGCCCGCCGGTTGTTCCTCGAAGGCCCGGCCGGCCGCACCTGGGATGAGCTGGTACTCCCGACCTTCCGCGTCGTACGCGACCGCGGCGGCAAGCCGTACGCGCTCGGTGAACTGCTCCTTGACCCCGGTATGACCATCGACGAGCTGACGCTGGAGTGGATGGTCGACCACTTCTTCATCGTCGGGTCCCCCGACACCGTCGTGGAGAAGATCACGCGGTTCAACGAGGATCTCGGCGGCGTCGGCGCCCTGCTGTCGTTCAGCTTCGACTTCAGCCGAGACCCCGAGCCTTACCGCCGCCACCTTGAGCTCCTCGGGCGCGAGGTCGGCCCGCGGATCGCCACGCTGGGCCCGCGGATGGCCACCAACGCGGTCGCCGTGACCACCGCATGACCGGCATCCCCGCGATCGTCTACGACGACGATCCCAAGACGCTGGAACTGTCGGTTCTGGGGCCGCGCACGCCCGCCCTCGCCGGAGAGCCGGTCGAGTCCTTCCGGGTACTGCACCGCGACGCGGGCGGGCGCAGCGGCGTCTGGGAATGCACCCCTGGGCGCTTCGATTCTGCGCGCAACGGCGACACGGAACTCATGCACTTCCTCGCCGGAGCGGGCACGATCACCACCGCCGACGGCACCGTGCACGAGATCCGGCCCGGCGTCGTCCTCGTCGCCCCGGACGGCTGGCGCGGCACCTGGGATATCCGCGAGACCGTGCGCAAGGTGTACACGATCTGGAATGTGGAGCCCTGAGAACGCCTTTGAGGGCGGGGTCCGGTGTCGGACCCCGCCCTCGGTGCTGGTCGCCGGTCTGCTCAGTCCGTCACCGGTACCGGCGCCTCCTCGTAGTACCGCACCGTCTTGAACTTGCCGTCCTCGACCTCCACCAAGGTCACACCGCGCAGGGTGAACCGCTGCCCGTCCGTATCCTTCAGCCGCGCAACGAACTCGAAGGCGGCCGACGACTCACCGTTGGTCCAGTCACCCAAGACGTCGATCTCCAGTTCGGGAAACGATCGGTAGAAGTCCTCGGTCAGCCTGCGGATGGCATCATGGCCCTGCTGGGGAGGCTGACCGTAGGCATAGAACGTCGCATCGGGCCGGAAGTGCTCCAGCAGGCGGTCGAGGTCATGGCGGCACTCGGCGTCCCACGCGGACTCTTGTAGCGCGCGTACAGAACTCATGTCTCTCCTGTCGTATTCGAAAATTGTCGTCGCGGAGGGTTTCTCAGTCTTGCGCCAGGATCGCCGAGAGCCGGTTCGCCGCGGTGGCGCCGGTCAGCACGGCACCTTCCATCCATCCGCGGAACGCGTGGGCGATGTCCGAGCCGGCGAACACCAGGCGGCCCTCGGTGGCCTCCAGCGCGGAGGCATACTTCGACAGCAGGCCGGCGGGCGCCGCGCACCAGGTGCCCTTGGCGTACGGGTCGGCGAGCCAGTCGTGGCCGTCCACTTTCAGGACGCCCGCGTCGGGGACGTAGCGCCGGAAGGCCGTCTCCATATCGTCGCGGTCCACGATGTCCAGCGGGCGCTCCTGGGTCGAGAAGCCGACGACGAGGTCGCCGTCCAGGTCGGTCTCGTCCGCCGGGAAGTCGGTGAAGAAGACGTCGATGGGCTCGTCGTGATCGCCGACCCCGAGAAGCTTCGGCGGCAGGCCGGTCACGAGTGCCCACAGTTTCTTGGCGGCGCCGGATTGGCCGATCGCCGCACCGGCGGTCTTCTCCGGCGACAACTCCGGGGTGAATGCGACATCGGGCAGGCAGTTCAGCGGCAGGGCGATCACCGCCCCGCGGGCCCGCAGCACCTCGCCGCCGTGGGTGTGGACCTCGGCATGGTCGGCCGACTGCGTCACGGCCGCCACCGGTGTCGACAGTCGCAGCTCGGCGCCGGAATCGTCCAGCATCCGTTGCAACAGGTCGATGGTGCCGGCGGCGAAGCGGTGCGTCGGGGTGTGCCCTAGCGCCAGGACGTCGTCGTCCAGATTCGGGATCCACGACATCAGGTGCAGCGCGGAGATCTGCGACTCGTGACAGCCCGTGTTCTCGCGAATCCAGGCACCCATCAGCTCACGCAGCGTCGCGGACAGCCCGAAACCGTCGAGGTAGGCGTCGAGTGGAATATCCAGGTCCGCGACGTCCTGCTGGTCCAGCGGCAGCCCCGAGTCGATCCGCCGCACCTGGGTGAGGACCTCCTCGACCACCTTCGCGAGGGCGCGCTCGTCGTCACGGTCGATCGGGCAGGCGGCGTGGCTGAGGACGCCGTCGAGCAGGGAGACATGGTGCTCGGGGTGCGGGCTCTCGGAGAGATCTACGCCGTAGCGCTCAACCTCGGCCATGAGCGCAACGTTGCCGTCCGTGTCGACCCAGTTGCCACCCAACTCGATGGAGAATCCGGTGTCGGCGAAGGGCCGGTACCAGGTGCGACCACCGATACGGTCCCGCGCCTCGACGATCAGCACCGTCTTGCCGTCCTTCGCGAGATCGCGCGCGGCCGTCAGCCCCGCGAACCCCGCACCGATCACCAGGGCGTCGTAGGTCTCACCGTTCATCTGCAAGGTCCTTCCGTTGTGGCAGTGGTCAGTCCAGGCCGACGGGCAGGTGCAGCCCCGCCCCGCGTACCCCGGGATCGCAGGCGGTCACCACGAGCGTGCCGAGCGACGCGAGCACGAGTATGTCGAGTTCGGGCCCGGCGAACGCGAGGTTCGTCGGCGTCGGTGCGTACACACCCGACCAGTCGTCGACGACGGTCTCCAGCGTGGCGTCCGGGGCGAGCCGGTACACCCGGTTGGGCTGCCAGCAGCCGATCCACAGCCCGCCGTCGGCGTCGAATGCGATGCCATCCGGTACCACCCGGTCGAGTACGACGACCGGCTCCGGTTCGCCGCCGGAGAGCGGGATCCGCACGATCCGCGGCCACGTCGATTCGACGATGTACAACCAGTCACCGTGCAGTGCAAGACCGTTCGCGAAGTGCAGCCCGTCGAGCACCCGCTCGGTGGCGCCGTCGGGGTCGATGCGCACGATCCCCCCGTTCGCCTGGCCCCAATCCCCGGAGTCCGACACCCACAGCCGACCGTCGCCGTCGAAGACCGGGTAGTTCGGGTAACCGATCGCAGCACCGTGTCGGCGGATGCGGCCGTCGGGCGCGATTTTCTGGATGCACCCGTTGCCGACGTCGCACACGTACACGGCGCCCGCGCCGTCGAGCGCGAGGCCGAGCATCGAGCCACCCGGCACGGTGCAGACCGTCTCGAAAGCCCCGCCCCCGAGTCCGAACCGGTAGAGCTGGCCGCCCTCACCGCCCGCGTAGAGCATCTGCTCGGCCGGGGACCAACAGACGCCCTCCGGGTGCTGCAGACCCTCGACCACGGTGCGCAGCCCGGCCCCGAGTACCGACGCGGGAACCCCGGTGGTCGTCTGTGCTTCGTGGGCTCCGGTCACGACGCGACCCCGACGGTGACGGCCGCGTGCTGCCAACGGGCAAGTCCGACAACCTGTTCGACGAGCAGGCCGAGCTGCGGCGCGGCGGCCACGATCGGATCCGCATCGCCGGTCGGGGTCGAGTTGATCGTGACGCCCAGCGGCGTCGGCCAGCCCCGCAGCGCGTGGACAGTCGACCGCAGTGCCGCGAGGGTTGTGGCCGTCGCCTGCCAACCGGCCGCGCAGACGATGCAGCCGATCGCGCGACCGTCGAGGTAGGGCCGTTCGTCGTCGCGGAGTTCCTCCAGGTGATCCAGCGCGTTCTTGAGCAGGCCCGACGGCCCGCCGTGGAAACCTGGGCTGGCGACGATCACCCCGTCCGCCCGGCGGACGAGGTCCAGCAGGCGGCCGGCCCGTGGGGCCGGCGACCCACGCTCGGGAGCGTACGCGGGCAACTCCAGGTCATCGGCCAGCAGGATGTCGGTGTGCGCTCCGGCACGTTCGGCGAGGTCCAGAGCGGCGCGCAGCGCACGTTCGGACGACGACCCCTGGCGGGTCGTGCCGCCGAGGCCGAGGATTCGAGGCTTCCATTCACGTTGCACGCCAATCATGGTGGTGGACTCCCGTGACCTGCACCACTAGCGCGGTGCACCAACCTGGGCCGGATGCTTATCGCCCGGTACAAGCGAGCCGCTCCATCGCGAGCCGCGGGCTCGACAGCACCTGGGTGGCACTCGCAGGCCGCGCAGCGGCGATCCGCGCCATCGAGGCCTGTGCGAGCACGACCACGTCGACCTCGGCGGTCAGGCGGTCCAGCTCCTCGGCGATGATCGCGTCGTGTCGCGGACCGTCGCCGCTGCCCAGCGCGGCGAACGCGCCATCGCAGAGCCGCGAAACGACCGTGACGTTTCGGTTCGCCTCCCGCGCTGCAGCCTCGACCAGCGCGGTGGTCGGGGCGAGCGTCGTCGGCAGGGTGGCGAGCACGCCGACGGTGGTCCCGAGGGTGACGGCGCGTTCGGCCATGGCGCGGTCTACCCGATGGACGGGAACGGCTGCGTCCGAGGCGATCTCGTCGACCACCGGACCCACCGACGAGCACGTCACGAGCACGGCGTCGACCCCGAAGCCGGCGAGTGCGGCGACGTGGCCGCGCAGCCGGTCACGCGTCATATCGTCGACGGCACCGTCGCGGACCGTCCGCTTGAGCAGGAGCTCATCGGCGATGACCGCCGTCTCGACGCCGGGGAGCAGTTCACCGGCGAGTTCGGCGAACGTCGGTGCGAGCTGGGAGACGGTGTGGACGAGGCCGAGCCGTTTCATCAGTAGCACTCCGCGAGCAGCCCACCATCGACGACGAGCGCCTCGCCGGTGACGAAGCTCGCGTCGTCAGATGCGAGGAAGAGCACGGCCCTGGCGACCTCACGCGGCTGGCCGATCCGACCGACCGGGTACTCCATCTCGGCCTGCGCGCGCAGGGCGGCGGGGTCCTCGGCCGCGGCGAAGTAGGCCTCGACCATTTCGGTCTGCATATCGCCGGGCAAGACGGTGTTGCAGCGGATCCTGTCGCGCCCGTACTTCACCGCGGCCGATTTGGTCAGGGCCAGCACCCCACCTTTCGCGGCACCGTAGGCGGCGAGCATCGGGTCGCCGGTCACGGCGAGGACGGACGAGACGTTGACGATCGCGCCGCCGCCCGCGCCACGCATCACCCGGATCGCGTGTTTGCAGCCGAAGAACGGGCCCTTCAGGTTGACCGCGAGGACGCGGTCGAGTTGCTCCTCCGTCGTGTCGGCCAGCTCCTGCTCGACCTGGACCGCGGCGTTGTTGACCATGACGTCGAGCCGGCCGAATCGCCGCACGGCGTCGTCGACGAGCGCCTCGACCTCGGCCTCCTTGGAGACGTCGGTGTGGTGGTAGGCGCCGATGCCGTCCATCACGGCCGCGCCCGCCTCATCATTGACATCGCAGCCGAGGACTCGAGCGCCCTCCGCCGCGAACTCCCGCGCCAGCGCGCTCCCGAGACCGGAGGCGACCCCGGTGACGATCACACCGCGACCTTCGAACGTGCCCATCGCTGCATCTCCTCGTTGGTTGTCGTCCGCAGTCTGCCAACCCGATTCGCCGCTGCACACTGTGCTGCGGAATGACCCGAACCTCACCGGTTGTACGGACAGATAAGCGCCCGTCGACGCATTCAGGTGGCCTGCGAGAGCGCCAGCGCCCGCAGCGCGAACCAGAGCTCGCTGACGTCACCGGTGGACCGCATCGAGCGGCCCGTGAGCTCCTGAATCCGGGCGATCCGGTAGTTGACGGTCTGGGTGTGGATGAAGAGCAGTTCGCTGGCCCGGCTCGGCGAGCGATCGCACTCCAGATACGCCTGCAGAGTCTTGATCAGCTCGGTGCCCTGCTCACGGTCATACTCCAGGAGCGGGCCCAGCACGTAGTCGGACGCCAGCTTGGACTCCGCGAGGGTTCGCGGCAGGAACGTCGGACTGCTGTCGCCGTAGCGGGCGAGCGCCGAGCCGTCGGGGCTGACGGTCTCCAACGCCCACCGCGCTTGGCGGACGGCGTCGCCGACGTTGGCGGGCCCGGTGAATATGTCACTCAGCCCGGCACGCCACCGTTCCTGTGTGGTGCGCTCCTCGAAGTCTTCCTGCGGAACGTCGCCGACCCGGATCACCGCGACGCAGACCTGCCCGATCTCACTGAGCAGGAACGGGATTCCGCGGATCAGCCATCTGCGGGCGAGCCTGTCGATCGCGGCCTGATGACCGTCGACGGCCAGCGCGCGCAGATCGCCCTGCAGACGGCGCTCGCGGAAAAGCGCGGTCAGGACCGCCGGCTCGAGCCTGGCGTTCAACGCGTCGTTCAGCAGCCCGGCGCCCGATCGACGGGCGCGCTCCACCGCCGCGTCGACGCGCCCGATCTCCAGCGCGCATGCGGCGGCGATCTGCTGCAGGACCGCGAGCCGGGGCCTCGAATCACCCTCAGGGAAAGCGACCAGGCAGGCCGAACGCTCGCTGGGGATCGGCATGGTGAGCGCGGTCCGGTCGTCGACCGTCAGGGTCATCACAAACGGCGCGCGGCCGGAAGTCCGGCCCACCTCGGCGTCGTAGGCGACCTTCCATGCGCGCCCGGGGATATCGCCGCCGCGGATCAGCGGCTCCCACATCTCCGGGTCGACGACGTGCAGCCGGCAATTGACCACCCGGCTGAGGCGGTCCACGAATTCGGTGCCGGCCAGCGTCTCCCGCAGGCTCGCCATCACCTCGCCGTTCACCCGGGCGATCTGGGTGAACGACTGGTCCTCGCCCCGGGCGTTGGCGGCCGCGACGAACCGCACATACTGCGCGAAGCCGACCGCGTGCGCGCCGTTGATCACCGGGAAGCCGACGCGGTCGGCAGCCGCGAGCATCTCGTCGGAGAGGTGCGGACGGCGCTCGTCCTCGCCGATCACGATGCCACTCAGCCCGGCCTCGGCCATGTTCTCCACGAATCGCACCTGTGCCGACGGTTCCGTCGGGACGATGTAGCCGCAGGTCAGGACGAGGTCACCCGGCTCAAGCCAGTTCCACGGGTCGAAAGCGTCGGTCACGTGCGCCCAGGACACCCGGCGGTCGAGCCCGGCCTCGCCGGCAAGCAGAGTCGCCTGGAGGTGCCTGAGCTCGACGACGTCGCGGACGCTGACACTGCCGGGCACCGTGGTGGTCCTGGGTGCGCCGGGCGTCATCGGCCGACTGTATCTCTCCGCGCCGCGGACCGGCTTGTTTTAGGGCATAGACAGCGGCCGCTGGACTATGTTGTCACATAAGCCCTCGACCGACTATGGCCCAGGAACATGAAGGCTGAATGCACCCAGCAGTCCGTACAACATCGCCAGCAACAGCACGCCTGTATCGATTAGGCCTGCCCTCGATCCACGACATCGCCGGCAGCGCCCGGTTCAACCCCGTGTGGGATGGCCGCCAACAGTGTCTTGGTGTACTCGTATTGAGGATTATCGAAAATGTCGTTAGGAGAGCCACTTTCGACGATTTTTCCGCTCTTCATGACGTACACACAGTGGCAGATCATCCGAACAACGGCCAGGTCATGGCTGATGAACAGATATGTCAGCCCGAGACGCCGCTGCAGCGATACCAGCAGCTCGAGGATCTGCGCTTGAACGACGACATCGAGGGCAGAGACTGCTTCGTCAAGCACCACCACCTCCGGATCAAGCGCCAGTGCTCGGGCAATGGCCACTCGCTGGCGTTGCCCGCCGGAGAGTTCGTGCGGGTAGCGGGCGGCGAGCTCGGGATCAAGGCTGACCTGCGTGAGGAGCTCGGTCACCCGCTCCGTGCGTTGTTGTCGGGTGCCGACGTCATGAACATCCAGTGGTTCGCGGATCGCCTCCCCGACGGTGTACAGCGGATCGAGGGACGCGTAGGGATTCTGAAACACCGGTTGGACACGACGGCGGAAGGACTTGAGCGACGAGCCGGAAAGGTCGGTGATGTCTTTGTCCTCGAAACGGATCTGACCAGAACTGATCGACTGCAACTTGAGAACCATCTTGGCCGTGGTGGATTTCCCGGAACCACTCTCACCGACGATACCGACGGTGGTGCCTCTCGGGACCTTCACGTTGATCTCGTCGACCGCGGTGAACGGGGTTGACGTCAGGATGCCGGAACGCACCTTGTAAGTCTTCGTCAGATCGATGACGTCGATGACGGACCTGGTGTCCGGGGAAAGGTCTTCGCCGGGTCGGTCCACCATCGGCGTCGCCGACAACGTGGGAGCGGCGGCGATCAAGCGTGTGGTGTATTCGTCGGACGGCGAAGTCAGGATTCTGCGCGCCGGCCCCGTCTCCACGATGATGCCCTTGTTCATCACAACAATGTGATCGGCACGCTCGGCTGCCAGAGCCAGATCGTGGGTAACCAGCAGCACCGCGGTGCCCATCGATTCAGTCAGCGCCGCAAGCTGATCCAGGATCACCTTCTGCACGGTGACATCGAGGGCAGAGGTGGGCTCGTCGGCGATCAGCAGTCGTGGTCGACACGCCAGTCCCATCGCGATGAGGACTCGTTGTCGCATGCCTCCGGACAGTTCGTGCGGATATGCCGAATAACGGCGCGCCGGTTCGGGAATACCGACCATCTCCAGGAGTTCGATGGCCCGGTTTCGGGCGTCCTTGCCTTTGGTGACACCGTGGATCTTGAAGATCTCCGCGATCTGCTTTCCCACCCGCACCAGCGGGTTGAGGTTGGACATCGGGTCCTGCGGTACCAGCCCGATCTGCCGGCCGCGTACCGCGCTCATTTCACGTTCGGTCAGGGCCAACAGATCGCGGCCCTCAAAGCGCACCGAGCCGGACGTCACCGACCCGTTGGCCGGCAACAGTCGATTCAGTGCCGCGGTGAGTGTGGATTTGCCAGACCCGGACTCGCCGACGATCGCGACCGTGTCACCGGCTGCCACCGTCAGGGAGGCGCCGCGGACCGCATCCACTGTCGTTCCCTCGGTACGGAACTGGACCACGAGGTCCGAGATCTCGACAAGCGGCTGCGACTGGTTGTCGCCTGACTGTCTGTACTCAGTACTCATGATGAACGGGCCTTTCACGGGGGTGGTCGAGGTCATGGCGTCGACCTAGCGCGAACGAAGTTTGAGGTCGAGCGTCTCGCGCAAGCCATCTCCGAAGAAGTTGATGGCGAGTACGACGGACACCATGGCAATGCCGGGGCCCGCGGCGATCCACCATTGGTAGAAGTTGGCGGCGCCGTCGGTGATCATGGCCCCCCACTCCGGTGACGGCGGAAGCGCGCCCAAACCGAGGAAGCTCAGCGAAGCGATCAGGATGATGATGGTGCCGAGGTCCATCGTCGCGGCAACAACCACGGGAGTCAACGAATGTGGAAGAACGTGTTTGAACAGCGTCCGCCAGCGTCCCACCCCGATGGCTTGGGCTGCCATGACGTGATCTTGTTCCTTGATGGTCAGAATCTGTCCGCGAATCAGTCGCGCATAGATTGGCCACCACACCACCACGATGGCGATGAACGCGTGCGTCAACCCGGGTCCCAGCGCCGCGGTGACGGCCATCGCCAGCAGGATCGACGGGAAAGCCATGGTGATATCGGCCAGCCGCATCAGGACGGTGTCGACGAATCCACCGAAGAAGCCCGCAACGGCACCCACAAGTCCGCCGACGACTACGGCGATGGCGATGGTCGCCATCGCCACCGGCAGTGACTGCCGTGCTCCGTAGAGCACCCTGGAGAACACGTCGCGGCCCAGCGCATCGGTACCGAAGAAGTGTGCGGCCGAAGGCGCTTCCAGGCGCGGGCCCGATGCCGCGAACGGATCGTGGGGCGCCAGGAAGCCGGCCATGGCGATGATCACCAGCCAGACAACGACGACCGCGGCACCGATGACGATTTGTGGTCGCAGGAACGGGCGCAGGCGTCGGCGCCAACTCCTGGATGCCGCCAGGCGCGCGGTTCCCGGAACGGTCTCCGGCGTGGCAGCGTCGGGGTTCGCAGGTGCGATAGTCATGCAAGCCTCACTCGTGGATCGACGACCGCGTATGCAAGATCTGCAACGAGGTTCGACAGCAGGAAGATGATGCCGCCAACCAGGCAGACACCCGTGATCGCCGGGAAATCCAGCGTCCGTGATGATTCCACCGCATAAGTGCCGATACCGTTCCAGGAGAAGATCGTTTCGATGAGGACCGCGCCCATGATGACGATGCCGACCGATACACCGACGATGGTGATCACCGGCGTCGTCGCATTCTTGAGGACATGGCGGTTCATCACCTGGGTGACCGTCATCCCCTTGGCCCGTGCCGTTCGAACGTAGTCCGAGGACTGCTGTTCGATCATCTGAGCCCGTACCAGCCTGATCAGAGTGCCCAGAAGAGCAAGGCTCATGATGAAGGCGGGCATGATCAAGTGCTGCACGGCGTCGACGAACAATGGCACGTTGCCTTGCAGTAGAGCGTCGACGGTGTAGAACCCGGTGACGTGATCGGGCGCCTGCACCCGAGGCGAAAGCCGACCCGGTCCTGGAGCGACTCCCAACGAGGCATAGAAGACGAATAGGAAGACCAAACCGATCCAGAACACCGGCAGTGACGATCCGGCCAGCGCGAAAACGCGGATAACAGTGTCGGCAAGACGACCCCGGGTGCGGGCAGCCAGCACACCCAAGGCGGTGCCGACGACGACCGCAATCAGCAGCGCGCAGAAGGCCAACTCCAGTGTCGCCGGAAGACGTTCCGAGATATCCGACAGCACAGGAGCTTTTGTGCGGAACGAAGTACCCATGTCACCACGTACAAGGTTTCCGAGATACAGGACGTACTGCTCCAGAAAGCTCTTGTCCAGACCCCACCTGCTCGTGGCGGCGGCGACGATCTCAGGGTTACCGAGGTTGCGTTCTCCGACAATGGCGGCGAGTGGATTGCTCGACACCGATCGGGAAAGGGCGAAGGCGATTGTGATGATGCCCCACAGCAGAAGGGGCATCATCGCGATCCGTCTCAACAGGTATCGGGTCATCGGTACCTCACTGCTCGAATCCCATGACGCTGAGATCGACGTTGCGGGTGATGTGGTAATTGTTTCCCGTCACTGCAGGTGAATTCGCCAGGATCACATCTGGGTTGACGATTGGGAGAATGATCGCATCGTCCCACATCATCTGGGCGAGTTTGGAGTAGGTCGCATCGCGCTGGGCACCTGTCTCGCGGAGAGCCTCGCTGGTTAAGGTGTTCTGCGCAGGGTTGACCGGCATACGCGACCGCTGCATCCATACCGAGTTGTCGATCATCGCGAAGTACTGCAGGTACTGAATGGCGTCTGGGTGGTCAGGCGCGAAGTACACCGCGGTGACAGGCATGCCCGTGCTTTTCAGTCGTTCCGACCAGGAGCTGAACTCCAGCGGGGTCAGGGTCAGATCGATACCCGCGGTCTTGAGGCTCTGCTGGATCGACTGGAACATGGTGTTGAAGTTGACGCCGTATATCGTGAAGTTCGGGTAGACCGCCTCCAAACGAAGCCCATCGACTCCCGCATCGGCAAGCAGTTTCCGGGCGCCTTCCGGGTCGTACCCGGGCAGTGGCAGGCCGTCTGCGCCTGGGAAGCCGGCCGGGATTCCGGTGGCTTGCCCTTTGCCTTTTCCAGCAACGGTGGCATTGATGACAGAGTCGTAATCGATACCTTTCCGCACTGCATCACGGACGCGTCGGTCCTTGAGCGCTTCGCCGCCCACGGTGCCAGGCCCGAGGCCCAGGTAGACGAAATTGAAAGTCGGCACGGTGGTCGAGCTGATGTTGGCGTCCGATTCAATCTGATCGATTGCGTCGAAGTTCAGCTGCTGAGCGACGTCGACGTCCCCCTGCTGCAACTGTTGCAACTGCGTGGACGAGTCCTTCACCTGCTTGATCGTCACTCGCGGGAATGCCGCCGGGGTGCCCCAGTAGTTGTCGTTGCGCTTGAGCACGATCTGTGTGCCCTGTTGGTAGGACTCCAGCTCGTATTGTCCTGCGCCCGCGGAGTTGCCCATGAACCACTGTTCCGCGGTGTCGGTGTTTGCGGCATCGGGATCGGCTGTCGCACCGTGTTGCGCGGCCAGATCGGAGTTCAGGATCCCCATGTAGCCGGCCGTCGTGATGTTGAAGAATGCAGAGTTCGGCTGCTCCGAGGTCACCACCACGGTTTGCGGGTCGGGCGCCTCGACTGTCGTGATGCCGTCCATGAAATAGCTCGGCGAACCCTTGAGGTGTTGGATTCGTTCCCACGACCACTTGACGTCCTTGGCCTCGACCGGCGATCCGTCCGCGAACCGGGCCTCGGGCCGCAACGTGAATGTGAAGATGGTGTTGTCGGCGTTGGCTTCCCAGCTCTCCGCCAGGAGCGGAGTCAAACTGCCATCGTTCTCGGCCTTGATCATGGTGTCGTAGACCGCACCGTTGTAGATCTGACAGGTGTCACAGAGCGACCGGTTGGGGTCGAGTGTGGTGACGTCCATATCGCGGCCCATGATGAGGTCCTCGCGCACTGTGAGGCTGCCTCCGCCGCACGCGGTGAGCCCGGCGATCAGAAACGCGCTGATCGTGACGGCGACCGTCCGTCGACCTGCGGACCGGATCATGAATCGGTGGGGCATGGGGGATCTCCTTGACAAGGTTGGATCGTTTGCCACTACAGCTCCTTCTGCGCGATCTCGGCGAATGCGTCTTGGGTGCGGTCCAGCACATCGTCGATGACTTCCGTGGTGTGAGCTGTGGACAAGAACATGTTGTGCCACGGGTGTAGCAGCACACCACGGCGGGCCGCAGCGTCGGTGAATGCCAACGCCTTCCGCAGATCGGAGTCGTCCACGAAGTTCAACAACGGCATCTGCGGCGGCCCGGTCACCGCCAGCGGCAGCCCGGCGCCGGCCGCTTGGGCCTCAAGAGCCAGCCTGAAACGCTCCCCGGAAGCGGCCATCACTGCTGGGGCGTCGAGTTCGACCGCTTGTGTCACGGTGGCGATACCGGCCGCCATCGCGACCGCCGAGAACCAGAACGATCCGGTCACATACACCTGAGACGCCGCCTCCCGAAGACTGTCGGCGCCAACCAGGGCGGACAGTGCGTATCCATTGGCAATGGCTTTCGAGAAGGCGGTCATATCGGGCCGCACAGCCAGCGGCTCCCACGACCCCTTCACGTGCAGCCGGAAGCCGGCCCGCACCTCGTCGAGGATCAGGGCCGCGCCCTCTCTGGTCGCCAATTCGCGCGCAGTGCGGGCAAATTGAGCCTCAGCATGTTCCTGCGGAGCGTAGGAGTCGTGGCGGAACGGCGTCACTATGATGGCGGCGATGTCCCCCGCATGTTCAGCGGCGACACGCTGCAGGTCTGTGATGTCGTTGTAGGCGAACTCGACGATATTGGCACGGTCTTCGGCGGTGACACCTGCCGTGATAGGGGTGAACCACTCATTGGCTCCGTGGTAGGCCTTTGTCGCTTTGAGCAGCTTGCGCCGTCCTGATGCCACCCGGGCAATCCGCACCGCGGCCGAGGTAGCGTCGGTTCCGTTCTTCGCGAACATCGCCCAATCCGCGTGAGCCACCGTCTCGGTGAAGAGTTCTGCGAGCTCCACCATCCGCGGCGAGGGTCCCGACAGCGCGTCGCCGAGTTGGGCCTGTTGCTGCGCCGCGGCTTCGACCACCGGATTGCGGTGCCCGAGCAGCATGGGGCCGAAGGAGCACATGAAGTCGATGAAGCGGTTGTCGTCGACGTCCCATGCGTAGACGCCTTCGCCGCGCGACCAGAACTGCGGGTACGACTGCGGCATGTGCGGGGTGTGCGCCCGCATGTGGCCATACATGCCGGCGGGGATGACCTTGGCCGCGCGCTCGCGCAACGCGCGCTCGTTGCGGTTGTCGATCGTGGGTTTGGCGGTGGCTCTCGTCACGAGTCACTCCTCGGGATTGAAACGATTTTTTTAATTCGGGCGCCCTGTATCATTAGACCTTGTGTGGCCTGGTTCACGTAAGGGGTAAGACGAAACTCGTTACACACTGGAAACGCGAGTCCAGTCAGGTCCTGACGGGCGCCCGCCCACGGTTACTGTGCGAGGACCAAGAGTCAGGAGAACGATGCCAAAGGTTGTCGACCACGATGAGCGCCGGCGCCAGGTTCTCGACGCGACATGGCGAGTCATTGGGAGCGAAGGGCTCGATGCGCTGACGCTGCGTCGGATCGCACAAGAGGCTAAGTGCTCGAATGGTGTGCTGGCCCATTACTTTCGCAACAAGGAAGACATCCTGGTCTCCGCGCACCAGTTGGCCTTCGCGCGTGCACACCAGCGAATCCTCGAAGCAACTCAAGGCGTTGGCGGGATCACCGCCTTGCGCCTCGCCATTCTCGAGGCTCTTCCACTGGACGCGGAGCGACTGCTTGAAGCCCAGGTCGATGTCAGCTTCCTGGGCCAGGCGGTGGGAAACCCCTTCCTTCGTGAGATTCGCACTGCATCCAACGCCAATTCGCGTCTGCTATGGGCTCAGTTCGTTGTCGGCGCGCAGCGCAGCGGTGATATACGCGCAGACGAAGACAGCGAGATCATCGTCGATGAGATTCTTGCGATTGTCGAGTCGTTGTCCGTCGAAGCAATCATCAATCCTGATCGCATGACAGCCTCTCATCAGACCTACCTCGTTGACAGGTTGCTCAGCAGACTCAAGTAGCCGCGACCCGCAGACGGGTTCAGCCGCGTGCTCGAGTTCGTGCTTGCTGCTGTATCTCCAATGCGTCTGCGACGACGGCTGCGGCAGCCAGTTCCGTCAATCGCTGCCGAAAGTCGTTGCCCAATATCCCCTCCAGCTTGCCCAGCCGGTAGCGCACCGTACGCTCCGCTACGCCGAGCGTCCTGCCGGTCGTACGCGCATTGAGACCTGAACTCGCATAGGCAACGAGAGTCTCGCGAAGCTCCCGGCCACGCCCCTCAGCTTCCAGTATGACGCCGAGTTGGTGCTCGGTGAAGAGCCGTGCAGTGCTCTCGTTCTCCAAAGCCACGCTCAGAAGCGCAGTTTCACTGTAGGTGACCGTGGATCCGGTTGGCGCAACGAGCTTGCGGGCCCACAGTGACGCCGCGAGCTTCGCCTGTTGGTGGCTGGTGACGAAGCCTGCTCGCCCGTCGGCCGGGGACCCTAGGGCGAACTGATTACCCGACCGGTCGGCTATGGTGGATCGCACGTCTTTGATGCTGCGGTCAGCCTTCAGCGCCACCCAGGCCCAGATTTGCCGCTCACCGGCAGGCACCACCAGAGACTCGACCCGCAGATCACGAACGGCCGCATCGATCTGAGCACGGGGATCAGCGCCCCAGGCGACGACAGCCACATGGGTTTGCGCGAGCCGGTAGCCCAGAGCCGTGTCCGGAACCGCGACGCCGGCGACGAGCTGTCCTATTAAGTGCGCCATTCGCTCGTCGCGGCGCCCCGCCCGCTCGGCCTGAACGTAGATCTGCCCTGCCGCGGTGCAGATCAGGTCGAAGTACTCGAACAGCAGATCCGATGCGCTGCGCAATAGCAGGGCCTGGGCGTCGCGCCGCAGGTTCAAATCATTGAGCACTCGCAGGATGTGTTCCCAGAGCACCTGGTGGGTCAATCGGTAAGACCGATCCAGTACCTCCCACGGCAGACCACTGCGGTAGGCGGTCATCGACTCGTCGATGAGCTCGCGTGGCAGTCTGTCGTCGGTCTCACCGGTGTCGAGAGCCCGCAATGCACCCTCTACGACCGCCGGAAGGGACATCCAGCCGGCGTCCTGGAAATCGCTGGCGTCGATGGCGTAGTACTCCGGCGCGAGTTCCCTGAACCGACTTGTGAAGCTGGCGTTGACGTTGCCCCGCTCATTGCGCAGCGCAGCGGCCAGCGCGTGGAGTTGTCCGCGTACAGGTTCCACGTTGCCGTCCAGCCCTTCGTCGTCGCCGCCCGAAGACCGGCCATCACCGTGGCGGCGCGGTACCCACTTCCCCGGCACGCGCGGCCCAGAAGTCAAGCGTGCTCTCCAGATCGACGATGCCCGCATCAGACCCTAGACCGCTTGCCACCAGTGCCGCCGAAGCTGTGCCCAACCTGGCCGCCACACTCGGCACCCAGCCGCGCTGCAGGCCCATGAGGAAACCCGCGGTGTAGGCGTCGCCGCAACCTGTCGTGTCGACCACCGAACACGTGAATGCGGGCACTCTGTCGGTGCCTGCGGCGCTGATGAGCAATGAACCGCTGGAACCGGTGGTCACTGCCACGGTCCCGACCCCTCGCTCGACCATTGCTTCGCCGGCTTTCGGCAAGTCGTCGATCCCCGTCAGCGCTCGCAATTGATCGTCGTTGGGTAAGAAGTAGTCCACGAGCGGCCATGCGGCGGCCAGCGAGTCGACGAACTGCGGGGGCAACGCCGTGCGCAGCAGGTCAACTGTCGTGACCGCACCATTGGAACGCGCCGCACCCAAGATCTTCGGAACCACCTCAGTGCCGAACTCACCGAGCACGTCCGGCCCGCCGATGTGAACGTAGGCCGCCGAATCGATCAGCGCCCAATCCAGGTCGTCGGCTGACAGAGCGGCGGTGGCGCCCGGAAGGTGCAGCGTCGGGCGCTCTCCGTTGGGCCGGATCGGCAGTACCGTGGTCGAGGTCGCTAGGCCCTTCTTGACTGCAAGCCGTCCGACGTCAACCCCGTGGCTTTCCATCAGCATTGCCAGCATGCGTCCCGCGGCATCATCACCGACCGCGCCGATGGAGCTGACCGCCGCGCCGAGTTTGGCCAAGTCGACCGCGGTGCCCGCCGCGGTACCCGCGGCACAGATCCGGGTCTCTTCCAGCAGCGCTCCGCCCTGCCCCGGTGGGATTTCGGTGACCGGCCTGATGGCGACGTCCAGGATGTGCGGACCGATGCAGACCACCCTTGTGCTCATTGCTGCGCCGCCTCATAGCGCGCTCCAGCCACCTCAGCGAGCTCCTCATCCGACAAGGCTCGCGGATTTCCGTGTGCGTTCGCCCGAATATGTAGTGCGCAAAGCCATTCCAACAATTCGGCCCGCTCGAAGGCTTCGTCCACAGTGTCCCCGTAGCTCACCGCGCCGTGATTCTGCATCAACGCTGCGGTGCGCCCGCGCAGCGCATCTCCGACTGCCCGGGCCAGCGCCGGGGTACCGAAGCGGTGATAGGCGGCCACGCGCGGAGCGCCGCCCAGCCGAACCGTGTAGTAATGCAGCGGCGGTAACTCGTCGACGGTGCATGACACGGCCACGGAGTCCAGGCCATGGTGATGGACGACAGCTTGAGCGTCGGTCTCACGATAAACCAGGGTGTGCAAAGCTGTTTCTGTCGACGGGCGTATGCCGTCGCGCACCTCGACGATACCGCCGTCGAGGTCCACCAGGCAGATGTCCTCGTCAGCGACCGACTCATACGGAGTCGAGGACGGGGAGATTGCCACCAGGTCACCCACGCGCACACTGACGTTTCCGGCTGTTCCCTGGACCAGGCGCTCGCGAATCAAGCGGCGTCCGGTGTCGGCCACCGCGCGGCGCGCGGTGGCAATCGCGTCTTCAGCGTGGGTCATCCCTGCTCCTCTGGGAAATGGACGGTAATGCCGTCGAGAGCGGCGGTCATGGTGAGCTGGCAGGTCAATCGACTGTTGGACGTGACCGGGGCCAGCATCCCCTCCAGCATGACCTCTTCGTCCTCGGTGGGGGGAGCCAGCCTCGACAGGAAGGAATCCTCGATATACCCGTGGCAGGTGCCGCACGTCGCGTATCCCCCACAGTCGCCGATGATTCCGGGAACCAGATTATCCAGAGCAGCCTGCTTGAGGTTGTCTCCGACAGGCACATCGATGGCGTGTTCGACGCCGTTGGATTCGATATAGCGCGCGGTGGGCATGGAACTCCTTTCTGTGCTTTAGGTGACCAGCTCAACCAGCGGCCGGCCGGCGGCGATGTCCTGTGGTGATCCCAGACGAGTCCGCGCGGGGATCAGTTTGCGTCCCGCGACGATATCGCGGGGCCGGCCCACGGCGTGGACTGCAACCAGGCTGCCGTCGCGCAGGAACACCACGCTGAACGAGCCGGAAGCCGGATCCCCCCGTACTACCTGCTCGTCGTCGGGTAACGGGAGGCCGACCATCTGCAGACGGTGGTCGTACTGATCGGACCAGAACGTCGGAACGTTGAAAGTTTCGGTGTTCAGGCCGCACAGGGTTCGTGCCGCGATGCGCGCCTGCTCGGTGGCATTCTGCTGGGATTCGAGCCGGACCGGGCGCTGCAGCAACCCGTGGAATTGTCGTGTGCAGTCGCCTGCCGCAACCACGTCGGGCCAGTTGGTCCGCGCCTGGGAGTCGACGACAATGCCGTCGGCGACCTCGAGTCCTGCGGCGCGGGCCAGTTCGTCGTTGGGAATCTGCCCTATTCCGGCAAGTACCAGGTCGGCGTTGATCGTCGTGCCATCGCCGAGCCGGGCCTCCACACGTCCGTCCCGCGAGGGTGTGGCAGAGGACAGCGTGGCGCCGGTGCGCACGACGACCCCGTGCGCGCGATGTACCGACGTGAAGAAGTCTGAGATCACCGGAGGACTGGTGCGCCCCATGATGCGGTCCGCAGCTTCGACAACGGTCACGGCCGCACCCGCTTTGGCGGCCACCGCAGCGACCTCCAAGCCGATGAAACCGCCACCTACAACCACGATTCGACGCCCGGGCAGAAGGTGTTCGCGTACTGCGGCCGCATCGTCGAGCGCGTACAGCGACGCCGCGAGTGCATTGTCCCCGAGCGCCAGGACGCGGGGACGCCCGCCCGTGGTGAACGCCAGTTTGGCGTATCCCAACTGTGCTCCGTTCTCGAGTACGACGCTGCGGGTCTCCAGATCGATGTCAGACACCGGGTTTCCGAGAGCCAGCTCTATGCCGCTTGCGGAGTATGCCTCGGGGCTTCGCACTCTGACATCGTGTGCAGTGGCCGCGCCTTTGAGCGCCGCTTTGGACAACGGCGGTCGTTGATACGGTATGTGCTGTTCATCCCCGATGAGCACGATGCGGCCCGTAAAACCGTTCTGCCGCAGCGAGATCGACAGCTCAGACCCTGCTTGACCTGCACCCACGACTACGGCGGTTTCCGCATTCGTCATGCAGAGTTGCTTCGATGAATCGTCACCGGCATGGCTTCGAGATGGCGTATTGCACTCCCTGGTGTCCAGTGGTAGGTGTCGGCGGTGAGCTCGACATCTATGTCGGGCGACGTCAGTACACCCAATGCAACCTCGCTCAGCATTCGCGCCGCGGTTCGTCCCGGGCAGATGTGTGCACCGCCGCCGAATGTGGTGTTGGTGTGGACGGGGCGTTCCAGCTGGTAGATGGCCGGACCGTCGAAGACCCTAGGGTCGCGGTTGCCGGCCGCCCAGATCATGGTGATCGGGGTGCCGGTCGGGATGTCCAATCCGTGGTAGTCGAGCACATCGAGGGTCACACGCGTCGTCATCGTCAACGGCGCGCCGAGGCGGATGCCCTCGCTGAATGCCTGCGGAACCAGCGCCGCATCCGCACGCACCTTGTGGTAGGCGGCAGGGTTCGTCAGCAAGTGGAAGAAGACATTCGACAAAGCGACTCCGACGGTATGGAAGCCGTCAAAGAAATTGGAAGCTACCAGTTTTCCCAGATCCTCCGGAGCAGCCGGATCATCGGCGGCCTCAAGGTCGATTGCCAGCGCGGACAACAACGCGTTCTCGCCGGTACGCCATGTTCGCGTCACCGCCTCGCCGACCACCTTCATGTAGGTGTCGGAAGCCGACCGAACCCGTTCGGCATCGTCGGAAGTCGGAGCGAAGAGAAACATTCGGTTCATCTCTTCCATGCACCGTTGTATCAGCGCGGACTCCTCGTCAGGAACGCCGAGCTGGTCGGTCCAAAATCGAGTGACGTAGCGTCCCGCGACGTCCCGGATAAAGTCACAGGACCGACCATCCCCCATAGTGGCGACAACCTCGCTGGCGACCCGCTGAGCCGCGGGAAGGAACTGTTGCACAGCCCGCGGCATCAGCCGTCGCGCGATGATCCGGCGGAGGTGGTTGTGCGCCGGCGGGTTGGTCGTGAAGATCTGATTGCGCAGGAATGCCGTGAAGGGGTTCTCGACCAGCGCCGGGGCGGGATCCAGTCCCGCCCGGCGTAGCCGCTCCGCGGCCCGGCCGGTCAGGAAGTCCACCGGCGCGCTTCCGACGAGTGCGTTCTCCGCCAACCCACGGATGTCGGTGTATCGCAGTGCGATGATCCCGCCGTCACCGTCGCCCAGAAGTTCGGCCTGCGCGTCAAACAGTCGCTCAGCGGCGGCGATCACGTCGGCGTCCCACGCGTCGTGCGATAGATAGTCCGCGATCGTCGGCAACTGCTCGATCGCCGTCGGCGTCGGCGTCGGCACGATCATCGAGGTGCCTCCTCATGGGTCCTTTGCCGCGTGTGGTTGCTTGCGGGGAATCCGAACAGGTCGTGTGGCCGGATGTTGCCCTCGCGTGGTGCCAGTGTGCCGGCCACAACACAACAGTTCATTGCCGAAATGCAGCAGAACAGCGCGCGCTGCTGCCGAACACGGCAACTGAAGATGCTGACGCACGCAGTAGCTCGGTAGCGGGTGTCCCCGTGAGTGACGGCGCTCCCCGCCACTATGTCCGCTGCAAGCGGTATTAACGCGATTGCCCTCGGCGGTCAGCCGAGGCCGAGTTTGGCGGCGAGATCGAGGACCGCTTCGGCGCGGGCCCGGGTCGGCCCGACACTCCCGTCGTAAGGACCGGCCGGGGCATCCAGACGCACCAGCGTTCGACGCGCCTCGTCGATCTCCATCGGCGACGGACTCAGCACACTGTTGATCGTCTCGGCGTGCGCGACATCCAGGCACAGCCGCCCGGTCATCCCCGCGGCTTTGGCCACTGCCGTTTCGCGGGCCAAGTGGTTCGACGAGGTCCGCAGTGTCGGTCCATCGATGGGGGCGGGCAGCCGCGCAGCCCGACTCGCGATCACCAGTCTGGCCCTCGCATAAGCCAGCACGGCAGGATCATCGCTCATCCCGGTATCACGGCGAAAGTCCCCGACCCCGAAAGCGATTCGCGAACATCCCGCTGCCCGTGCGATGTCCAGCGCCGACTCGATGCCGAGTGCCGACTCGATCAACGCCACCAGTGGTGTCCCGGCAGGTAGCCGCGCGATCGTCTCGGCGACGTCATCGGCGGACTCGGTCTTGGCCAGCATCACCCCGGCCAGCCCGGGAACTTCGGCCAGCGCCTCCAGATCCGCCGACCACCCCCGCGCACTCACGCAGTTGATCCGGACCCACCCGTGCCCATCGGCGGTCAGCCACTGCGCCACCGATTGGCGGCCGGCAGTTTTCAGCGCATCCGGCAGTCCGTCCTCGATATCGAGGACAACGGCGTCGGCGCTACCGGAGACCGCGGCGTCGAACGCTTCGCCGCCGCCCGGGACCCCCGGTTGCAACAGCCACGTCCGGGCCAGGGACCAGTGCGGCTTGCGAATGCGCTCGGCAACCTGCGGTGAAACCACGCTCCGGCCTCTCACTCGACGATGTCAGCTCCATCGTCCTGTCGCTGGGACGTCACCGCCAGGTTGCGCACATTATGTTCACGAGAACGCTGCGTGCGACTCGGCGGTCAGTCGCGTGGCGTCGTGGTGATGTGCACGTGGTCGAAGTGGCCGTAGCCCGATGCCTGCGGACCCGCCGGCGTGTAGTACGTGCCCCGCCAGATCACATCCTGCAGCCCGAACCGGGCCGCATTGCTCATCGCGAACGCGAGAATCTCGTTGCCGAGCGCGATGCCCTCCGAGCTTTCCGGGTCGGGAATCATGATGTCGATTGCCAGCCCGCTGGGATGCCACGGCTTCGAGTCCGGCCGAACCCCGTCGATATCGGCGATCTGGGGAAACTGTGCGCTGACGGCCCTGGCGGCCACGATGGTGTTGGGCTGCAACCCGGCCTCGTTCGCGACGCCGACGGGCAACGACTCCGGGATATCCGCCCCGGCAGCGGCGCGAGGCGCCGCGGTGTCGACCGCCGCCTGCTGTTGCGGTGTCAGCCTCGCGTACTGGGCCTCCGCCTCGGCGATCTGGCGCAGCAGTTCCTTCAGTTTGGCCTGCAGATCGGCGCGCACCGCGGAGGCCTGCTCGGCCGCGGCGCGAGCGGCGGCGGCCGATTTCTCGGAGGTCGCGGCGGCGGCGGCCGCGCGCTCACGCGTCGACAGAAAGCCCTTCATCTGATCGGCCGTCTCGGCGGCAACGACCTGCTGCAACGACAACTTGTCGATCAGTTGTTGCGGCGAGGCCGCGGTCAGCACCGCCGACTCCTGGCCTTCGCGGCCACTCATATAGGTCATCGCCGCCAGTCGATTGGCCGCGGCCTGGTACGGCTCAAGCTCCGAGTTCGCGACCGCAAGGGCTTCCAGGTCGGTACGGTGACGGTCTTCGGCCGTCGTCTGGGCGGCCACCCTGGCGTCGACATCGCGTTGGACGGTGGTGACGGCCTCGCGACTCTGCACCGCCTGGCGGGATAGCTCGTTGAGCCTGGACAGTGCGTCGGCCGCAGGGTCAGCCAGCACCGCACCCATCGACATCCCCGGCACTAGGACCGCAACCGCCGCGCCGCACACTGCTCGCCGCAGTGTATGGCGCACCCAGGTCATACGGATTCTCACGATCCTTCGCTGCGAGGACCGATCCTGGCCCGGCGATCTATGGTCCCGGCCAGGCTACGAACTGGCATGGACGATGTCTAGTTGTACTGACACGGACGTCAGGTGCAGCGTGCCGTGGGGATCGCGTTGTCGATGAGGACGACTGCGATGGCGGCGGCGATGGCGAAGGTGTCGGCATCGAGGACTCGGTTGCGGGCCGAAGCGCCATCCAGGAGCAGCGCCAACTGTTCGCCGAGCTGCTCGGGGTCGGTGGCGCCGGCCTCGCGCGCGGTTTCGGTGAACCGCGCGGCGAAGGCCAACTTGTAGTCGCGGGCGTGGACGCGCGCCGGGTGGCCCGGATCGTGGATTTCGACAGCCGCCGCGATGAACGGGCACAGCGGCGCATGAATGTCGAAGGCGGCGAGCAGCCGTTCGCGAGGTGTGAGGTCGGTGCGGTCGAACACCTCGGGCAGGATGTCGGGATCGAATCGGCGTAGGTGTTCGGCGATCAGCTCGTCCTTGCCGGTGAAGTGCTGGTAAAACGTGCGCTTGGACACCTGGGCCGTCGCGCAGAGCTGGTCCAGGCCGGTGCTGTTGATGCCTTGATCACGGAACAGCTGTCGTGAAGCGCCGAGGATGCGTTCGCGTGCGCCCCGGCCGCGGCGCAGGCCCCTCGGCCCCTTCTCCAACTCCGTCATACGGCCAGCGTAGCCCAGTTTGGTACGAGTCGGTGTACATAGCTTGCCTCTCCGGTGACTGTCCGATACGTTAACCACACAGATCGGTGTACATAACATCGGCACTGTCGAATGAATGGAGTGATCGTGGGAAAGCTTGATGGCAAGGTCGCGGTGATCACCGGTGCGACCAGCGGGATGGCGCTGGCCGGCGCCAAGTTGTTCGTTGACGAAGGGGCTCACGTCTTCATCTCGGGCCGACGGAAGGACGCGCTGGACCAGGCCGTCGAACTGATCGGACGGAATGTGACCGGCGTGCAGGGTGATTCGGCCGAGCTGGAGGATCTGGACCGTCTGTTCGACACGGTCAAGCGGGAGAAGGGCGCGATCGACGTGTTGTGGGCGAGTGCCGGGGTGGGCAGGCAGAGCCGGCTCGGCGAGATCACCGAGGAGGACTTCCATGACGCGTTCTGGCTGAACGCGCGCGGCACGCTGTTCACGGTCCAGAAGGCGTTGCCGCTGTTCAACGATGGCGGCTCGATCTTGATGACCGGGTCCAACGCATCGCTGCGGGGCTACCCGAATTGGAGTGTGTACGCGGGCAGCAAGGCCGTGTTGTCCGCCTACGCCCGGGTGTGGGTCGCGGAGTTGCGGGATCGCAAGATCCGGGTGAACGTGCTGACCCCCGGCCAGGTCGCCACGCCGGCTCTGGAGCAGGTGATGGACGACGAGACCAAGGCGCAGTTCGAGTCGGTGATCCCGCGGCGGGAATCGGGCCGCCCCGAGGAGATCGCGTCGGCCGCGTTGTTTCTCGCCTCGGACGACTCCAGCTACGTCAACGGCCAGGAGCTGGTGGTCGACGGCGGAACGACGGTGATCTGAGTGACCACATTCGCCGCGCACCGCGACACCGTGGAATTGTTCGTCGATGCCATGCACGGCGGCGCAGACAAAGACGCCCTTTCGGCCATCCTCGCCGAGGACGTGGTGCTGTATGGCCCGCTCGGCGATGAGCCGCTCACCGGCCGCGAGGCAGTCCTGCAAGCCATCCGGGCGGTCGGCACGGTGGCGACCGACCTCACCTACTCCGAAATCCTCAGCGGCCCGACACACCACGCCGCGTACTTCCGGCTGCAGATCGCCGACACCGTGGTCAACGGGATGGACTACATCCTGCTCGACGCGGACGGCAAGATCGCCGAGGTGACCATATGGTGGCGCCCGCTGCCGTCCGGTGTGCAGATGCAGCGGCACCTCGCGGGTCTCCTCGGCATGCCGCCTTGGGAACTTCGCACCGGTCGATGAGCCGCGGTGCGGTTCAGGTGACGCGGAGGATGACTTTCCCCGCCAGACGCCCGGTTTCGAGGATGCGGTGGGCTTCGGCGACGTCATCCAAGGCCAGCACGCGGTCGATGTTGATGGTGAGCGCGCCGCGGGCGCGGGCGTCGGCGATGTACTGCTTGGCGGCAGCGAGACGGTCGGGGAATTCGACCATTTCGAACAGGTCGACGAATGACACCGATTTGCGGTCCAGCGCGACGAGCGGCAGGTCCACGCGGGCGGCGCGGATGTCGGGTGAGGTCTGTGCGCCGTAGGCGAGCACGTGACCGAACGGGGCGGTGGCCGCGACCAGCGCGGGCAGCAGCGCCCCGCCCACGGTGTCGTAGACCACGGTGGCGCCGCGTCCGCCGGTGAACGAGGCAACCTGCGCTGGGAGGTCTTCTTCGTCGGTCGCGATCGCGAAATCGGCACCCAAGGACAGCAGTTCGGGTTTGCGTCCGGCGGTGCGGGTGGTGGCGATGACGGAGGCGCCGAAGTCGTGGGCGATCTGAATCAGGGCGGTCCCCACCGAAGACGTGCCCGCGGTGACGATCACGGTGTCCCCTGGGCCGATCGGCACTTTGGTGGCCAGGGTGTAGGCCTGCATGCCGGCCATCCAGGTGGCGGCTTCCTCCTCGTCGGAGGCATCGGCGGAGACGTGCACGAGTGCCTCCACGGGAACGTCGGCATGGGTGGCGTAGGTGCCAGTACCGACCACTGGGGACTGGATCGGCAGGACAGCCACCCGGTCCCCGACCGCGTACGCGGCCACTCCGCTGCCGGTATCGGTGACCGTGCCGACCGCCTCGACGCCCAGCCCCGAGGGCAGCGCCGGCGAGAGCACGTACTGATCGCGACGAAACAGCGCCTCGAACCGGTTCAGGCCGATCGTGTGGATCTTCACCCGCACCTGCCCGGCCGCCAGCGGCCCCAGGTCCAGCGGTATCAACTCGAGGACTTCCGGTCCCCCCAGCCGGGTGAACTGCACCCGGCGCATCCCTGCACCGGACCCGGTCCCTTGAGTTGCGTTGCCTGCCATCGTCTTCGCCATCATCGTTTCCTTGCGGTCGGTTCGGGTAAATGCGGCGTCGCCGGCCACGCGGCCAATGCCGCCTCGATGTCACCGTGGTCGAGGTCAGCGAAGAAGCGCTGTGCCGCGTTCATGGGCGCCATTCCCTTCAAGGTCGGTGATGCGGGTGTCGGCGATCGTCTCGGCGAATCCGATGCCGAAAACCTCGGCGGGCGTGCGGAATCCCGGCCTGTGTTGACCGTCGAGGACTCGGCCGGCGGCGTGGGCGGCTGCCGATGAGGTGAAGGTGTAACCGTTGACGGTGTCGAGGACCGAACGCGCCACCTGACCGCCTCCGGTGACCTCGGCGACGGCGTGATAGCGGTCGATATCCCGCTGCTGCGCACTGGGGCCGTCCGGCAGGCCGGCTACGTCAGCACCGGGAAAGGCGTCCCCGGAGGCGTACACGTAGGTGTCGATGTTCCCGATCCCGGTGGATCGCCAGAGGGTGACCAGATCCGGCAGCGTGACAGGTGAGCACGGCACTGCGCCGAACCCGAAGTCGAACAACTCGACCGCTGCCGGGTCACGGGCCACCAGAGACCCGTGCACCCGGTGCAGGGTGTCCGTGGTGAGGTTCTCACCGGCGCTGATCGCCGAGCCTCGCGACATCGATCCCGCTACGTGCAAGGCCACCCGGACCCGCTGCGGATCAGGGACCCGGTCGGCGGTGTGGCCGGCCAGACAACCCAGCATGGCGACGCTGCCCCCGCTACCCGGCAACAGCATCACGCCCGCCTCAGTGGCCGCGGCGTTGTAACCCTCCGCCAGCCGGTAGCTGTCCAGTTCGGCAGCTATGTCAAGATAGTGCACACCGGTAGCGATCGCCGCCTGCATCAGCGGTCGCGCCGTCCGCAGGTAGGGCCCCGCGCAGTTCAGCAGCACCGTCATGCCTGACAGTGCGGCCTCGGCCGCGGCCCGATCGTCGACATCGAACACCACGTACGGGCAGTCCAGTCGCGCCGCCAGCCCGCGCAGCGCGTCGACGCTGCGGCCGGCCAGCACCGGCCGCAGACCCAGCTTGGTGGCGTGCTCGGCGACCATGATGCCGGTATAACCCGTTGCGCCATAGAGCAATACAGCGGTCATGGTCGGTGCTGCCAGCTCTTGTAGACGAACTCCAGGCTGTAGCCGTCGGGGTCGAGCACGTTGGCGGCGTAGTAGCGCGGGTCGTAGTGCAACCGGGCACCGGGCGCGCCGTTGTCACTGCCGCCGGCGGCGATCGCCGCCGCGTAGGCGGCGTCCACTTCGGCCTGGCTGTCGGCGACGAACCCGACGTGCGCGGCACCGCCGTCGGCAGCGCCTTGGCGCAGCCAGAAGATCATCCGCCCGGTGTCGGTGTCACCCAATCCGTAGAGGTCGGGGTGTCCCGGCGGGCCGTCATTACCGTCGTAGTCCAGTCGGGTCGTGATGCCCAGAGGGGCCAGGGCGGCGGCGTAGAACGCGATCGACACCTTCGGGTCACGGACGGTCAGAAATACGTGGTCGAGCATGCGGGTTCTCCTGTGCTGGCGTATGGCGCGACGACGGGGGTGGCCACCAGTCAACGCCGCACGGAGCGGATGAAGAAGGGCCGCACTTCCTGGGTGCGCCACACCTAGGATCAGCTACGCGGCTACCGGGCGTGCTCCTGACGGCGCGTCGCGCCCAACGACCCCAACAGGTTCAAGGCGTCAGCACTCGCCGAACCCGGCGCCGCCGTGGCCACCGTCAACTGCTGGCCGGGCGCGTTGTTGACGTCGAAGGTCTGAAAGCTCAACTCGAGGACACCCACGTCGGGGTGGCGGATCGTCTTGTGGGTCGCCGACAACCCGGCCACCCGCTGGTCATCCCAGAGACCCCGGAAATCTTCGCTGCGCCGGTAGAGCCGCTGCACCAACTCCTCGACCTCGGGGATGGCCGGGACGAAGCCTTCCGACAACCTCAGCGCACTGACCGCCGCGCGAGCCACCTCATCCCAATTCACGTAATATTCCCGCGCGGCCGGATCCACGAAGATCGCCGCCAGCACAGAGCTATTGCGCCGCTGCAACGGTGCGATCATCGCCGCCGCAATAGGATTGGCGATCAGCACGCGAAAAGCAGCATTCTTCACATACGCTGCGGTGTGCCGGAACGCGTCCATCGTCTGCAGCAGCTCCGGGCTGATCACCTCGGTGTCCCTACCCACCCGTGGGGCCAACTGCGCCAGCCGAAACGCATGATCACGCGCATCCGGCGACATCCGCAACGCCTCACAGACCGAATCCAACACCGGCGCCGACGGGCTGCGCTCACGTCCCTGTTCCAACCGGGCGTAGTAATCCGCGCTCACCCCGGACAGCACCGCGACCTCTTCACGCCGCAATCCCGCGACCCGCCGGCCCGGCGTGGCCGGCAAACCAACATCCTGCGGGGCGATACGCGCCCGTTGAGCTCGCAAAAACGAACCCAGATCGCTGGAGTTTTCCTGCACCGCCATCGTATAGACGCTACGCCTCACACCACGGACTGCAAGGCAGCCTGCCGCCGCCACCGAAAGTCTCTGCCCGCCAACGTGTCATGTGGTCTTCACAGCTGCAGCACTGCGGCGAGTTCACGTAGCGCCGGCCGCGGGTCCGCGCCGGCTCCGTCGCCGAGGATCTGGACGACGACGTGGTCGGCGCCGGCGTCGAGGTGTGCGGTGAGGGCGGTGGCGGCCTGTTCGGCGCTTCCCATGCCGATCAGCGCCCGGGTGAGCCGGTCGGACCCTCCGGCCTCGAGGTCGGACTCGTCGAAACCCTGGCGCAACAGTGAGTTTCGGTAGTTCTGCAGTTCCAGGTGGAACCCGACGTAGGTGCGGGCCCGCCGGAGTTGGTCCTCGGCATCGCCGCCGATGGCCACCACCTGCTCCGGTATCAACCACTTGTCGGGGCCGAGGATGGCCCGAGCCGTCGCGGTGTGTTCCGGCGTAACACAGTAGGGGTGGGCCCCGTCGGCGAGTTCGGCGGACAGTTCGATCATCTTCGGGCCCAGGGCTGCCAGCACCCGGGCGGGGCGGGCACCTGTTTCGATCTCCGCGGGCACCGCGTTCATCCGCTCCAGATAGGTGCGCATCGTGGCCAGCGGCTTGCGGTAGGAACCCTTCATGTTCTCTTCCACGAAGGGTGCGTGGCTGACGCCGAGGCCGAGAACGAACCGTCCGGGATGCAGTGCCGCGAGGGTGCGGGCACCGGTTTCGGCGGGGGTGGGTATCCGGAAGTGGATGTTGGCGATGCCGGTGCCGACGACGAGTCGATCGGTGGCGGCCAGGAAGGCCGCAGACTCGACGAGCGCGTCTTTACCGCCGCCTTCGGGCATGAACAGTGAGCCGAAACCCAGTGCCTCAATTTCGCGGGCGATGTCCTGTGCGTCGCGGATGGGCCAGGATTCGCTGTTCCACCAGACACCGACGCGGCTCGGGAATTGAATGTCCGCAATAGCTTTCGTCATGAATGCTCCATCTGAGAAGTTGGTCGGGTAGCGATCAGTCGGCCGAGGGGTGAGCGAGCTCATCGAGGGTGCGCCGTAGCTCATCGATGGCGTCCCAGGTCAGTTGGCAGGCGGATTTGATTTTGGCGTTGACACCGCGCACCTCTTTTTCCAGTGCACGACCCCGGTCTGTCAGGTCGACCAGCACCCGCCGCTCGTCGGCGCGATCGCGCACCCGGGTGACCATTCCCGCGGCTTCCAGGCGTTTCACCAACGGGGTGATGGTGCCGGCGTCCATGTCCAGGCGGGCGCCGAGCGCACCGACGGTCTGCGGCGCACCGTCGAGCAGGGCCAGCATCGCCAGATACTGCGGGAACGTCAGACCCAGCGGTTCCAGAAAAGGCTTGTGCAGGCGGACCATACGGTTGGCCGCGCCGTACAGCGCGAAGGACAGCTGCCTACCCAGTTCGTCCCGACCAACCGCACCCTGTTCCCTAGTTCGCGATTCCATAGTGCACTAAAGAATAGCACTCCATATGCCAGGCGGGCCCGGACGGCGGCCAACGCACTCGATCGACGCGAATCGGACGCTCTCGTTGCGATCGCAAGTTAATCTCAGCGGGTAACGACGGCCACGAGCTCTGGGCGAAAGAAGTGGTGCTGGATGGCGGCTCAGCTGCGAGCGGGGATCATTGGGGCCGGGTTCATCGGCGCGGTGCACGCCAACGCCGTGCGGGCCGCCGGTGCGGTGGTGACGCGGGTCGCGGCGTCAACGGCGGAGCGTTCGGCCGCGGCCGCAGAGCGGCTGGGTGCCGCGGCGCCGGCCGGCACCGGTGAGGAACTGATCGACGCCGACGACGTCGATGTGGTGCACATCTGCACACCCAACACGTTGCACGCGCCGTTGGCACACCGGGCGCTCGCCGCCGGCAAGCCGGTGGTGTGCGAAAAGCCCCTGGCAACAACCCTTTCCGATGCACGTTCGCTAGGTGCCGCGGCCGGCGGCCGGGTGGCGACGGTCCCGTTCGTCTACCGGTTCTACCCGGCGGTGCGCGAGGCCCGCGCCCGCATCGCCGCCGGGGAGGCCGGGCCCCTGCACCTGCTGCACGGCGCCTATCTGCAGGACTGGCAGGCCGGCGGTGCTCCCGCCGGCTGGCGCGGGGACGCCGCGGAAGGCGGAGCGTACCGGGCGTTCGCCGACATCGGGGTGCACTGGTGCGATCTGGTCGAATTCACGACCGGACATCGGATAACCCGGCTGCTGGCCCGCACCGCCGGCGAGGGAACGACGACCACCGTGCTGTTCTGCACCGATGCCGGGGCGTCCGGCTCAATGCTGGTCAGCCAGACCGCGATCGGGCAGCGCAACGCCTTGCGGTTCTCCCTCGACGGTGCCGACGCCGCATACGGCTTCGACCAGGAATCCCCCGAGACCCTGTCGGTTGGCAGTCTGGACGGAAATCTCGCGCTGCACCGCGGGTCGCCCGCGGCGTCCGCGGCGGCGGCGCGCTACTCGCTGCTCCCTGCGGGGCACCCGCAGGGCTACCAGGATTGCTTCAACGCCTTCGTCGCGGACACCTATGCCGCGATCGGCGGATCCACTCCCGACGGGCTGCCCACGTTCGCCGACGGCCTGCGGGCAGCCGTGCTGGTGGACGCCGTGATCGCCTCGTCCGAATCGTCGACCTGGGTGGAGGTGCCCTCATGAAACTCGGATTCCTGACCGCCTGCCTGCCCGACCGCTCACTGGCCGACATCGCGGCGTGGGCCGCGGGGAACGGCTTCGAGGCCTTGGAGGTCGCTGCCTGGCCCGACCTTGGCGCACGTCCGTTCACCGCCACCCACCTGAAGGTCGACGAATTCGGGCAACGCGAGGCCGACGACGTCAGCGCGCTGTTCGACCGCCACGGGCTGGCGTTGTCCTCCCTGGCCTACTACGACAACAACCTGCACCCCGACCCTGCGGAACGCAAGGCCGTCAACGACCACATCGCCGCCCTGATCGACGCCGCCGCCCTGCTCGGGTGCCCAACGGTGGGGACTTTCGTCGGTCGCCACCCCGGTGAGACGGTCGCCGAGAACCTGCGCGCCGCTGAGGAAGTGTTCGCGCCGCTGGTGGATCGGGCCGGGGAGAACGGCGTCAAACTGATCATCGAGAACTGCGTGATGGAGGGCTGGCATCCCGACGGCTATCCAGGAAATCTCGCCTACTCGCCGGAGCTGTGGGAATGGATGTTCTCGCTGGGGCTGTATCTGAACTTCGACCCGTCGCACCTGGTGTGGATGGGAATCGACCCGGTCGAAGCCGTCACGCCCTACGTGGACCGGATCCCGCACGCGCAGGCCAAGGACGTGCAGCTGTTCCCGGAGAAGCGCAACCGGTACGGCTGGCCGGGCAAGGCCGTGGTCCGGGAGGACCCGTGGGACGTCGGCTGGTGGCGCTACCGGGTGCCCGGCCTCGGCCAGGTTGACTGGCCGCGCCTGGTCGACGTCCTCTACGAGGGCGGTTTCGACGGCGTGCTGTCCGTCGAGCACGAGGACCCGGTGTGGGGCGGCACCGAGGAGCGCATCGAGACCGGATTGCGTGTCGCGCACCGCACCCTGCGGCCCCTGATCGTGGCTTGAGAAAGAGGCATACACCTATGCCGGCGCAGACCGGGCGGGCCGGGCAGACGATCGATATGTCGACACGCCTGAAGCTCTCCACGATGATGTTCCTCGAGTTCTTCGTATGGGGCGCCTGGTTCGTCACCATGGGCACCTTCCTCGCGACAACCCTTTCCGCCTCCGGGAGCCAGATCAGCCTGGCGTATCTGACCCAGTCGCTGGGCGCCATCGCGGCACCGTTCATCATCGGGCTCATCGCCGATCAGTTCTTCTCTGCCCAGAAGCTGCTGGGCATATTGCATTTCGTCGGCGCCGCGCTGCTGTTCTGGGCGTCGACGATGTCGACCTTCGGGGCGTTCTTCCCCGTGATCCTCGCCTACATGATCGTGTACATGCCGACGCTGGCCCTGGTGAACTCCGTGTCGTTCCGGCAGATGGGCAATCCGGAGAAGCAGTTCCCTGCGGTGCGGGTGCTCGGCTCCATCGGATGGATCGTCGCCGGGGTGATCATCGGCTGGTTGAGCTGGGAACAGCAGGGGCAGCTCACCCAGACCTTCAGGATGGCCGCCGTCGCCTCGCTGATCCTCGGCCTGTTCAGCTTTTTCGTGCTGCCCGCCACCCCACCGACTCGGCGCGGCGAGAAGGTCACCATCCGCGACATCCTCGGGCTCGATGCGATCGCTCTGCTCAAACACCGTTCTTACCTGGTGTTCTTCCTCTCCTCGATCGCGATCTGCATTCCCCTCGCCTTCTACTACAACTTCACCAACCTCTTCCTCAACGAGGAAGGGGTCCGGTCCGCGGCCGCGGTGCAGTCGCTCGGGCAGGTGTCCGAGGTGCTGTTTCTACTGCTGTTGCCGTTCCTGCTGATGCGGCTCGGCGTGAAAATCACACTGGCCATCGGGATGGCCGCCTGGGCGTTGCGGTACGCCTTCTTCGCCTTCGGCGACTCGGGCAGCCTGTTCTGGCTGCTCCTGCTCGGCATCGTCCTGCACGGGATCTGCTACGACTTCTTCTTCGTCGCCGGACAGATCTACACCGACAAGTTCGCGGGAGAACGAGTCCGCAGCGCGGCCCAGGGGATGATCACCCTGGCCACGTACGGCGTGGGCATTCTGATCGGCTCGCTCGCGGCCGGCCCCATCGTCGACCGCTTCGCCACCGCCGACGGCCACGACTGGACCCAGATTTGGATCGTTCCCGCCGCCATCGCCGGTGTGGTGATGGTGTTGTTCCTCATCCTGTTCAAGGACCGGCGCGGAGAACAAGCGACCGCGCCTGGAATGACTGTCCTGCAGGAGGATTCGCCAGGCGTTTCATAACCGGGCGGGTAATTGCACCGTGACCCGGAGCCCACCGTCGGTTCGGGGCGTGAGGGTGAGGGTTCCGTCGTGCGCCCGGGTGATGCTGTTGACGATCGCCAGGCCGAGGCCGAGACCCGAGTGGCTGGTGTGGATGCGTTCGGTACCGCGTTGAAACGGCTCGATGAGGGTGGACACCATTTGTGGGGAGAGCGTCGCGCCAGTGCTTTCGACGGTGAGCACCACGGTGTCGGGGCGAACACTGGTGGTGACCCACACGGTGCCCTGTTCTGGCAGGTTGTGCACGATCGCGTTGTGCACCAGGTTCGTCGTCATCTGCAGCAGCAGCGCGGGTGAGCCGGTGGTCGGGGCGACGTCGCCGGAGGTCTCGAGGGTGACGCCGCGTTCTTCGGCGAGGGGCAGGAGCGTTTCGGTGGCGTCCTCGGCGAAGAGGGACAGGTCGACGGGTTCTGAGGTGAAGGATCGTTGGTCTGCGCGGCTGAGCAGCAGCAGTGCTTCGGTGAGCTCGATCGCTCGGGTGTTGACGGCGTACAGCCGGTCGAGCAGTTCACCGGTGTCGCGGTGGGGGTCGTTGCGGGCGACGTCGAGCAGGGTCTGTGTGATCGCCAGCGGAGTGCGCAGTTCGTGCGAAGCGTTGGCCGCGAATCTCCGCTGTTCGGCGACGTGTGCGTCGAGCCGTTCGAGCATGGTGTCGAAAGTGTCGGCGAGTTCACGGAATTCATCTTTGCGGCCCGGTAGCCGGATCCGGTGCGAGAGTGATCCATTGGTGGCTGCCCGGGTGGCTTCGGTGATACGCGCCAGGGGCTTGAGCATCCGGCCGGCGAGAAGCCACCCGCCGACGAGACCGAACACCAGCAGCAATGCCAGCACCGCGGCCGCCGCCGGAGCGAACGCACGCAGGAGGTTGGACTGGATGGGAAACACCCCATCAGTCATCGTGTCCGTGCTTCCGGGGATGATCTTCATCCGGTCGGGGACGTAGCGCAGCAGGAACAGCCACACGGCGGCGAGCAGTAGGGCGCCGGCGAACATGAGGAACCCGGCGTAGCTGAGGGTGAGTTTGAGGCGGACACTCATCCCAGGGGCCCTATCCATGGTCGCCTCCGTCGTGTTCGGTGTCGATGCGGTAGCCGACACCGGCCACGGTGGCGATGATCCAGGGTTCACCGAGCCGTTTGCGCAGCGCCGAGACGGTGATACGCACGGCGTTGGTGAACGGGTCGGCGTTCTCATCCCACGCACGTTCCAGCAGCTCTTCGGCGCTGATGACACCGCCCTCGGCAGCGACGAGGACTTCGAGGACCGCGAACTGTTTCCGGGTGAGCACGACATAGCGGCCGTCGCGAAGGACCTCACGGCGGAACGGATCCAGCCGCAGGCTCGCGATCTCCCGCACGGGTGGTCTGTGGTTGGCGCGCCTGCGGTCGAGTGCTCGCAGGCGCAGGACGAGCTCTTGGAGGTCGAAGGGCTTGGTAAGGTAGTCGTCGGCGCCGAGCCCGAACCCGGAGGCCTTGTCGTCGAGCCGGTCGGCTGCGGTGAGCATCAGGATCGGCGTGCCGCTGCCGGAGGCGACGATGCGCTCGGCGATCTCGTCACCGGAGGGCCCGGGGATGTCGCGGTCGAGGACGGCGATGTCGTAGGCGTTGATGCTCAACAGTTGCAGAGCGGTGTCGCCGTCCCCGGCAATGTCGGCGGCGATCGCTTCCAGACGCAGACCATCGCGGACGGCTTCCGCCAGGAGGGGTTCGTCCTCGACCACCAATACACGCATGCTCTCAAGCTACGAGGCGGCGCATATCGCCGTCATATCGAAAATCGCATACGCGCTGGGAACACCCCCGGGCCTTGACTGGCAGCCATGCCATGTCTGACCACGGGTGCCACCGGGGCGAGCTGGCGTCCGCTGTCGCTGACCGCGTTCCGATTCTGCGTCGTCTATTTCGGCCTGTATTGCACGCTCACCACGTATATACCGTTCGAGCTGCTTGGCGTCGTTGGCCGCTGGATCCGCAACGGGCCGTGGATCGTGTCCCTGACCGACCCCGTCACCGGCTGGGTGGGCAGGACATTCTTCGGGGTCGATGCGGTACTGCACAAGGACTCCGGAGCCGGAGACCAGACGGCCATCTGGGTACTGGTGTTCTGCATCCTGATTGCCGCGGTGGTGGCCACCGCGGTGTGGACTGCCGTCGACCGTCGCACCTCCCACCCTCGGCTACTGGCGTGGTTCACGCTGTTCCTTCGGCTGTGCCTGGGTGGGCAAATGCTGTCGTTCGGATTCGCCAAGCTGATCCCCACCCAGATGCCCGGCCCCACGTTGGCACAGCTGTTGCAGCCCTACGGCAGCTTCAGTCCCATGTCGGTGCTTTGGCTACAGGTTGGCAGTTCCTATCCGTATGAGATGGCCTTGGGCGCTGTGGAAGTCGTGGTCGGGCTGCTGTTGTTCGTGCCGCGGACCGCGGTGCTCGGCGCCGCACTGAGCCTGGCGAGCATGACTCAGGTTCTCCTGATGAACATGACGTTCGACGTACCGGAGAAGCTGCTCTCGGCGCACCTGCTGTTCATCAGCCTGGTCCTGCTCGCGCCGTACCTGCGCCCATTGGTCAATCTGTTTGTGTTGCAACGCGCATGCGAGGCGCTGACCCAACCCGCACTGTTCACCGACGACCGGAGGAACCGTATCGCGGCCTGGGTTCTGGTGGCCGTCGGCTTCTGGGTCGCGTTCGGTGCCGGCTTTGACCGCTGGGTGGTCTGGCAGGATCAGTACGGCGCCGCCAGCCCGAAGTCCGAACTGTACGGAATCTGGGACGTACGGGAATTTGTCCTCGACGGGCACCCGGTTCCGCCGCTCATTACCGACGAAAATCGCTGGCAACGTCTTGTTTTCGATGATCCGGGCGCAGCAACCTACCAACAGATGAATGGTGAACTGGTGCCGCTGCGCTCCGACTTCCGCTCTGCACGCCAGCTGGAGCTCACCAGGATGGCAGACACAACCGGCGGGCAGGGCGGGCCCCGGCGGCCCCTCGCGACGCTGACCGTCGAGCAACCCACCCCGGACCGGCTGTTACTACACGGGAAACTGCGTGACCGTCCGGTGGCGATCACCCTGGAACGGCTGGATCCGAACAGCTTCACGTTGCGCAGCCGCGGATTCCACTGGGTGCAGGACTACGCGTACTTCGGCTGATTTTAGGAATCGACTTGGCACTGCTCTTTGCACATCGCTATCCCGAGCGGGCCACGTCGTCGGGTTCGGATAGGGCCAGTCCTCGATCACGCAAGCGTGGCGGGCCATCTCGACTGATCGAGTCCGGCAGGTCCACCTCGATCAGACAAACCTCGCCGGCAGGTCTGGCACCTAGTGCCGCACCGAACTCGGCGGGCGTACGTACGGTTGCGGCCCACGCGCCGTGCGCACGCGCGAGTGCGGCAAAGTCCGGGTTCTCCAAGTCTGTGCCGCTCGCACGTCCGGGGAACCGGCGCTCCTGGTGTCGGCGAATGGTGCCGTACCCGCCGTTGGACACCACCACGACGGTGATCCCCAGGCCGTAGCGCACAGCGGTCGAGAGTTCCTGACCGTTCATCAAGAAGCAGCCATCGCCGGCGAACGCGACCACCTCCCGCGAAGGCAGGGCAAAGGCTGCGGCGATCGCGGCGGGCAGCCCGTAGCCCATGCTTCCGGAGTGACTGGCCACCTGCGAGGGGTACGCGATGTAGTCGCGGTGCTGCTGATGCCATCCGGTGTAGAGACCTGCCCCGGCGGTCATCACGGCATCGGGCGTCACCTGTGCAGCCAGCGCGGCCATGAAAGCCGCCGGGTGGCGCGGGCCCACCTGCGCGGTGCGCACAGCAATCCGGTTCTCGCGCAACAGCTTGCACCATCCAGCCCGCTCGTCACTCGCAGGAAGCGGGGAAGCGGCCAACGAGGCTGACAGTGCCCGCGCGACGTCGTCGGGCCGAGCCGCCACCGCCACGTCGGCGCGATACACGCTGCCGAGAACATCCGGATCGGGATAGACGTGCAACAGTCGCCGACCCGCGGCAGTCGCGGTGAGCCACTCGCCGTCCTCGGCGGTCAGCCCGTCCGGACGGGTGCCGAGCAGCAGCACGATGTCGGCCTCGCTGGCGAGACTCGCCAGACCCGGGGTGGTCTGTAGCCCGATGGTGCCGACGTACACGTCGCTGCGGTTGTCGAGGATGTCCTGGCGACGCGTGGCGGTGGCGACCGGGAGGGCGGATTGCTCCGCGAGTTCGCGGAGCGCGTCGCGGCCGCCGCGAGACCACGCATTGCCGGAGACCACGATCAGCGGGCGCCGAGCCTGCGCGAGGGCAGCCCGGATCTGCTCGACTCCAGCGGTGGCGGAAGCGGCCGGGGCCGGCCCGGGACGCAACGCACAGTTCGTCGGAGTCGAGAGCACGTCCTCGGGCATCACCACCACGACCGGACCGGGGTCGCCGGCCATGGCGAGAGTCCAGGCGCGGGCGACCTGCTCGCAGACCCGGTCGGCGTGGTCAAGCTCGACGACCCCCTTGGCCAGACCACCGAACATCTGGCCATAATCGACCTCCTGGAAGGCGCGGGTGCCGAGCTGCGTCGTGGGCACCTGGCCGACCAGCAACAGCATCGGGCTGCTGTCCTGGGAGGCCACATGGACACCGATGCTGGCGTTGGTGGCACCCGGACCCCGGGTCACCATCGCGATACCCGGCCGGCCGGTGAGCTGGCCGTGGGCGGCCGCCATCATGGCCGCCCCGCCCTCCTGCCTAGCCACGACGAACGGGAACTCTTCCACGTGGTCGTGCAACCCGTCGAGCACCGCGAGGTAGCTCTCACCCGGCACCCCGAACGCCCGGTCTGCGCCGAGTGCCACGAGCTGCTCCACCACCGCGTGCCCGGCCAGCCTGCTCGCGCTCATCGCTGACATTCCCGCGCCGAGAGAATCTTCGGAATGGCCACCACAGAGCGCAGCCGCTCGCGCATCAGCGAAGTCGGGTTCACGCGTCTCCTAGCAGATGTCGGGTGTGGTGTTGTGGTATACCAACGATCATGTCGCTGACCGACTCGCCCTCCGGCGGTGCCCTGCCCGCACTCGGGCGCGCCACCAGCCAGGCCGATCTGGTCGCGGCATCGTTGCGGGAAGCGATTCTCGCCGGCCGTATCCGGGCCGACGACGTGCTCGTCGAGCGACGTATCGCCGAGCAGTTGGGTGTGTCGAAGACCCCGGTGCGCGAGGCGTTCATCCAACTCGACAACTCCGGTCTGATCACCACGACGCGCAACCGCGGAGTGCGGGTGCGCGATATGACCCGCACCGACGCACGACACGTCTACGAACAGCGGGTGCTGCTTGAGCCCTGGGCCGTGGGGACGGTGGCGCGTCGGGAGGTACCGGTGCCGGACGCCGTGAGCGCGCACCGGCGGGCCACCGAGCTTCTGCAGGCCGGGGAATGGTCGGCGATGGCGATGGAGAACCGCAAATTCCACTGGGCGCTCTACCGGCACTGCCACAACCCTCTGGTGGTCTCCACCCTCGACGCTCTGCAGGACCTCACCGCTCTGGCCGTGTTGCAGATCTTCTGGGAGATGAGCCCCACCGCCGCGGCCGAGCACGAGGAGCACGGCGCAATCCTGCGCGCAGTGACCGCTGGTGACGCCGAGGGCGCCGAGCGGTTGTTGCGAGAGCACATCAATGCCTCCATCGATCGGGTACGAGCATCAGACGACGACCCGACCGTCGTCTGAATCACGTACGGCTGCGGTCATATTCGGCTCGAGTGGCGGGGTCTGGCGGATAGGTTCCGCGCAGCGGCAGCCCTGATTCGATGCGCGCAAGAACGAACTCCTCGAGTCGCTCCTGCTCGACGGCGTCGCGAGCCACCTCGTCGGCGAGGTGAGCGGGCACGCAGACCACGCCGTCGCCGTCGCCGACGATCACGTCACCGGGATAAACCGCGACCTCCCCGCAGCCGATCGGCACGTCGAGGTCCACGGCGTGGTGTTGCGCGAGGTTGGTGGTGGGCGAGGCGCCGGAGGCAAAGGTGGGCATCGCCATGGTCTGAAACCCTTTGAGATCGCGCACCGCTCCATCGGTGACAATCCCGGCGCCGCCGCGCACCATGAACCGGGTGGCCAGAATGTTGCCCAGCGAAGCGGCTTTGCTCTGCCCGCGGCTGTCCATCACCAGCACCGAGCCCGCGGGTGCCGTCTCGACGGCGCGACGCTGCGGATGGTCGTAGTCGGTGAAGACACTCAGTACGTCGATGTCCTCGCGGGCCGGGATGTAGCGCAGCGTGAACGCCGGTCCCACCATCCGTTGAGCGGTTTGGTTGAGCGGGCGCGGTCCCATCAGGAACGCCGAACGCAACCCGCGGTCCATCAGCTGCGTGGTGATGGTGGCAGTGCTGACGCTGGCCAGCATGGCGCGGGTCGCGTTCCAGCCGTCCTGCCCGGTCTCGTTGGTCATGCAGTGCTCCTCCACAGGCTTTGTCCGTCGTGTGGCGCGCCACGGGTCTTCCTGGCGGCAGCATTTCGTCGTTCCGCGCGACACCATTGACATTCTGGTATACCAATATACCGTAGCGTGTGACTGTCGTCACCCTGTCGCAGACGTAGGCACCCACCGTTCACCCGAGGAGGACCGAATGCCGCAGGCGGACCACAACGCCGATGCAACTCCCCACAACACCGATCGCGTCACCCCGGGCCCGGTCGACGACCTCGGCATCCCTGTACCGAAGGCGATCGCCGACGACAAAGTGGCGCCGGCACCAGTGGCCGGCAGCTTCCTCAGCTACCTCAAATCGTTCGGGCCGGGCATTGTGGTGGCGCTGAGTTGGGTGGGCACGGGCGATCTGATCGACAACTCGGTCGCCGGCGCCAATTACGGGTACGCGCTGCTTTGGGTACTGCCGCTGACGCTGGTGCTGCGCTTTGTGTTCGTCAACGCGCTCGGCAAGTACCCCATCTTCAACGTGCAGCGCGACCCGAGCCTGGTACGTGGATTCGCAAGAACCAACCGAGTTTTCGGATACCTGATGCTCGTCTCGTTCGTCATCTACACCCACATCCTGCTCGCGTTCACCCTCAGCGGCGTCGGCATCGCGCTCGAGGGCCTGTTCGGCGGGCTCTCACCGTTCGTGTGGACGTTGATAGGGGCGGCGTCGGTCTTCGTCGTCACCTTCAAAGGCGTCTACTCGGTGATCGAGAAGATGTTCAAGGTGATTCTCGCGGTGATGGCGGCGACGTTCGTCCTCACTGTCGCCCTGGTGGGGATCGACTGGGGCGCAATGGTTCGCGGGTTCGCGTTCGACCTTCCACCCCAGGAAGGCCTTTTCGACTCCTCTCTCATCGCCTCTAGCCTGGTGTTGGCGACGCTGGGTTCGATGGCCAACCTGTTCTACCCCCAGTTCCTGCGGGAGAAGGGGTGGACCACTCCGGCGCACCGCCGGGTTCAGCAATACGACCTTCTTTTCGGCATCATCGTGGTGCTCTTCCTCGGAGTCAGCATCTGGGCGGTCGGCGCGGAAGTGATCTTCGGTGACGGCTCCGGCATCGAGAAGCCCGCCGACATCGCGGATGCGCTGGGTAGCGTGATCGGCCCCGTCGGCCCGTACCTGTTCTACCTCGGCCTGCTGGGCGCGGCGTGGACGACCGTCAGCAGTTCGATCTTCGCACTGAGCAAGATGGCGGTCGAGGCACTGCAGGTGACCCGGCCCGGCCGGATCGACCGCTATGGCGACGATCCGGGCAAGGATCCGTTCTACAAGGTGATGATCTTCTGGGGTTTGATGGCCGTCGTCTGGTCACTTCCCGGCGCGCCGGGCTTCATCGTGCTCACCGTGGTCTCGCATGTGCTCACCGCGCCATTCCTTCTGGTGATCACCATCGGTTTGCTGTTCATGCTCAACCGCCGCGACATCATGGGCGCTCACGTGAACAAGTGGCCACTGAACATCGCTCTGGGCATCATCACGATCTTCGTGGCGGTCGCCGCTTACCAAGGCCTGTCGGCCGCCGTGGTCGACTTCAGTTCACTCGTCAACGGATGACGAATTGCACTCTCCACTCGGCGCGGGCTCAGGCGTATCCGCCCATGCCGAGGCGCTGCACGACGGTCCGCGTCAGGACGTAATGGGTCACGCCGGCAATCAGGAAGGGGGGCACTGATGCCGTCGTGTAGCGGAAGAGCTCACTGGGTTCGTAGGTGACCGGGTTGAGCAGCAGCGAATATGTCACCGCGCCAACCGCAACCGAGGCGAACGCCACGTAGTTGACGCCCTTCCAGTAGCCGTAGGCCGACTGATCCGCGGGCAGGAACAGGTCCCGAACGCTGAGGACGCGGCGGCGCAGGATGAAGTAGTCGACGATCTGCACGGCGCACAGCGGCGCCAAGACGATCGCCCCCCACGACAGGAAACGCCCGTAGTTGTCGTAGACCGCAGCGGGAAAGAACACCAGGATTGCGGCCGGGCCGAGGATGGCGGCGACCAGCCACGGCCAGGCGAGCGAGTGGAAGAAGCGCCCACCGCCGCCCTTGAGCGCAACCATCGACGCGTATCCCTGAGACAGGATCGCGGTGATGTTCGCGAAGCACACGATCACCAGCGCCACCATGCCCAGAACGACGCCTGCCAGTGGGATGAACCACTGGGTGGGCTCGTCGAGTTGCAGCGACAGCGCCGCGATCGATCCGACCACCGCGGCGATCACCGACGCGCCGAAGACACCAACCCAGTTGGGCCAGAACGCCGCTCGCGAACTGCGCGTCAGGCGGGCAAGGTTGCCGAGGTTGGGCCACCAGGCGAAGCCACCCGCGATGCTCAATTCGACGGCGAGCATGAAATTCAGATGGTTGTCCCCGGCCGCTCCACCCAGTGGCGCGAGCGCGACGAGTTCGCCCCAGGTGTTACCGGTGAAGACGATGACCAGAATGCCGATCAGGACGGCCATCAGCAAGGGCGCCAGCATGCGGCACACGATTTCGACCGAGACCGGTCCGCGAACCAGGATCAGCGCCGACACCACGATCGCAGCGAGTCCCAGAATGCTTGCCGCCGCGCCGGTCTGAGACAGTTCGATGCCGAGCAGCTGATTGGCGACGACCACCAGACCGTGACCAAACATGATCGCCAGCACCGCGGACCATGCTGCGGCGAGCACCGTCGACACCGCGATCATGACCACTCGCGCTCCGACCTCACCGAAGGTGCTCCGTACACCGATGAACTGCTCGATGCCGTACTTGACCGACGGCAGGCACGGCGCGAGAGCGACTGCGAGCACGCTGATTCCGTAGCCGATGACGATGGTGGCGATGGCTTGGGCGAGACCGACGTAGTACGCCACCGCCGCACCCTGCAGGAAGGCCCACGTGGCAATCGCGAGGCCGACGTTGACCGAGGAGTGCTGCCAGAAGCCCCAGATCCGCTCACGGGGAAGCAGAGGTAGATCGGTCAGGGTCGCGTCGACGCAGGTATCACTGGCCTGGAGTCCCCGGCGGGCGGTCTCGGTCATCAGTACGCCCACCACGTCAGCGCGATGACGGCGACGATCAGCGCCGCGACAGCCAGGAGGAAGTCGCGAAGCGGCAGGTCCGGCACGGTGGTCAACCCCGCATCCCCGGATTCGATCAGGGACAGACGGTCCTCGAACTGCTGATCCAGTGGCGTTGATTGCACGGTTACCCATTTCTGATCGGCGGGCCAGTTTAGAAAGAGTGTGTGGTGGAAGCCACATCCTGTCAATAGCATCGGCCGCATCACCGAAAATACTTGACTGGTGCGCCAGTTATTATAAGATCGCTGCTCATGACCCGCTTTTCCCTTGGGCCACTGCCTGCATCGGCGGCCGTGGTGGTCGTCGGCGCCGGATACGCCGGCCTGTCCGCGGCTCTGGAGCTGCACGACGCCGGGATCGACGTCGTCGTGCTGGAGGGCTCAGATCGCGTCGGCGGCCGGACACTGTCCGAGCAACTCGACGTCGGCTCGGGACTGGTCATCGACCACGGCGGGCAGTGGGTGGGCCCGACCCAGAAGCGCCTGCTGGAGGCCGCGGAGCGCTTCGGGTGCACGACCTTTCCGACCTACAACACCGGCAGCCACCTCGAACTGTGGACCGACGGCGTATGCAGGCCGTTCCGTGATGCCGGTCCGGTCGACGGTCCGGGAGTCACCGAGTACGTAGCGGCTGCCGAAGCCATCGACACCCTGGCCGCCACCATCGACCTGGAGAATCCAACTGCGGCGCAGCAGCTCTTGCAGTGGGACAGCCAGACTGTCCAGTCATACCTGGACCGCGAAGTGTCCGACGAGGATGCCAGGACCCGTATGGCCCTGGCCGTGCAGGGAGTGTGGACCGTCGAACCGCGGGACATCTCGCTGTTTCACTTCCTGTTCTACGTCGCAGCCGCGGGCGGATTCGACCAGCTGATGGAGACCGAGGGCTGCGCCCAGGAGCGACGATTCACCGCGGGAGCGCAGTCGGTGGCACTAGCCATGGCGACCCACCTGGGCGAGGTGGTCCACCTGAACGCCGCGGTCCGCGACATCCACACCCTCGACGACGGTGACGTACTCGTCGACACCGCACGGGGTCGGGTGCGGGCCCAGCGTGTCGTCGTCGCGGCCTCGCCGGGCGCCGCCGTGCGGATCCGGTTCACGCCGCCGCTCCCCCAGGCCCGCAACCGGTGGATGGAACGCAATCCCATGGGTGACGTCGCGAAGGTCCACACGGTCTACGCCACCCCGTTCTGGCGAAGCGCGGGCCACTCCGGCGAGGCCACAGTATACGGCGAGCACTCCGTCGGCGTGGTGTTCGACAACTCCCCCGAGGATGGCAGCGCCGGCGTCCTGGTCTCCTTCGTTTACGCCGACCGTCAACGGCGGTGGGCCGCACTGTCACCGGATGAGCGACAAGCTGACATACTCGCCACCCTGACAGCGCTTTTCGGCGACGCAGCCGCTGCGCCGTCGCACTACACCGAGAAGATCTGGCCGCAGGACCCATGGGCGTGCGGCGGGTACGCGGCGAATCCGGCGCCGGGCGTCTGGTTCGAGCACGGCCGGGAGGGGTGGCGCACCGCTTGCGGGCCCATCCACTGGGCGGGCACCGAGACGTCGAACGTCTGGAACGGCTACATCGACGGCGCCATCGCGTCGGGTCAGCGCGCTGCCGCCGAGGTCAAGGCGGAACTCCCCTGATAACCGATCTCCGAGTCTTCAGCGACCCGTCGTCGGTCGCCGTCGTCGGCGCGTCCGAGGACCCCGCCAAGTGGGGCTACTGGCTGGCGTCCGGCGCACTCGCAGGCGCCCACCGCAGGACCGTGCACCTGGTCAACCGACGCGCCACGGCCGTGCTCGGTCAGCCCTGCGCAGCAAGCATTTCCGAACTTCCTGAGGCGCCCGAGCTGGTCGCGCTGTGCGTGCCGGCCGGCCACGTCGACCTGGTCGTCGACGAGGCGCTGGCGCGCGGCACGCGCGGCTTCCTCGGCATCACCGCCGGGGTGGCCGACGATACCGGTCTCGCGGCCCGGATCACCTCAGGCGGTGCCCGGCTCATCGGGACCAACAGCCTCGGGATCTACGACGCCGCCCACGAGTTGCGGTTGATGTGGGGAGCGCCGACACCGGGGCAAATGGCGATTGTCTCCCAGAGCGGGCAGCTCGGATCGGAGCTGATGGCGATCGGCCGGCGTCACGGCCTCGGGGTGTCGCGCTTCGTGTCCATAGGCAACCAAACCGATGTCACGGCAACGGAAGTGCTGATCGATCTGGCGGACCACGACGACACCCGCGTCGTCGCCCTCTACCTGGAGAGCTTCACCAATGGCGAGGCACTGTTCGGTGCCCTGGCCACGCTGCGGGCGGCGGGCAAGCCCACCGTGCTACTCACTGTGGGTGCCAGCACGGCGAGTTCGCGGCTGGCACGCACGCACACCGGGTCGTTGACCTCGCCGCTGGACGTCCTCGACGCCGCGTGCCGAGCCGCCGGTGTGGTCCGCGTTGCGACGCCCGCGGAGCTGGTCGACGTCGCCCGCGGATTCCTCGCGCTCCCGGCGTCGCGTGGCCGCCGGGTGGCCATCGTCGGGGACAGCGGCGGGCAGAGCGGTATCGCCGCCGACGTCGCGGCCGCCGCTGGGCTGACTGTGCCGCAGTTCCCGGTGTCACTCTCCGATCGCCTAGACGACCAGCTGCCTACCGGCGCCGCCTGCAGCAACCCGGTTGATCTCGCAGGCGCAGGCGAGCAGGATCTCGGTAATTACGCAGCGGTGGTCGAACATGTCTGCGCCGCAGCTGATGTCGATGCCGTCGTGATGACGGGCTACTTCGGCTGTTATTCGCAGGACGTCCCCGACATGACTGATGCGGAAGTCGCCGTCGCTCGGAAGCTGGGTGCCATCGCCAGCACCGCGGGACTTCCTGTCCTCGTCCACACGATGGCGCCCGATTCGGTGACGGCACGGGCACTGTGGGACCACGGCGTCCCGACCTACGGCCGGATTGAGGCCGCCATGCGGGTGGTCGCGGCACTGTCGGAATCCACGCCGACGCCTGTGGCCGCGGTCCGCGAATCCACCACCGCCGTGGTCGAACCCGGCTACTGGTCTGCCCGCGCCGTGCTCTCTGACGCGGGGGTGTCATTTCCACCGGGCGCGGTGGTGCGCGACAGCGCCGGACTGGACGCCGCCGCCGACGGCCTCCGGGCCCCACTGGTGCTGAAAGCTGGCTGGTTGGAACATAAGAGCGAGGTCAGCGGGGTGCGGGTCAACCTGCGCGACCGCGCCGATCTGCACGCCGCGTTCGACGACATGCGGGCCCGACTCGGGGACGGCGAGTACGTCGTCGAGGAACAGGATCAGCGGCCCGACGCCGTCGAGGTGCTGATCGCCGCGCGCCGTGATCCGCACTTGGGTCCGGTCGTGGTCGTCGGTGCCGGCGGGACCGAAACGGAGGTGCTACGCGACATCCGGATGGAATGCGCGCCGGTCAGTCCGACTACGGCGACAGCGATGCTGGAGGGCCTGCGGATGGCGCCGCTACTGCACGGGTGGCGTGGGCGGGCGCCAGTGGACGTCGACGCCCTGACCGCGGCTGTCATGGCGGTTTCCCAGCTCATCGCGGCGCGGCCGGACATCAGCGAGATCGAACTTAATCCGGTGCGGGCCACCACCTCCGGTGTGCTGGCCGTCGACGCACTGGTGGTCGGCAAGTCCATCTACACCGATTCATCGCATTAACCCGAAGGAGATAGTCATGGTCGCAGAGACCACCAATATTCCGGCCTGGCCGCTCACCGACGAGCAGCGCCAGATCATCGATCTGTGCCACGATTTTGCGGCCAGGGAAATCCGCCCGCGCGGTCGTGAAGTCGACGAGGCCGACACGGTCACGCCGGTGGACATCTTCGCGAAGGCTGCGGCGGTCGGCATCACCGACTTCATGATCCCGGAGGAGTACGGGGGCGGTGGCTTCACCGACGTCTTCACCCAGTGTTTGGTCCAAGAAGAGCTGTGCTGGGGCGACCCCGGCATCGGAAACCTGGTGTGCTCCAACGGCTTCTTTTCCGACCCGATCATGGTGCTCGGCACCGAGGAGCAAAAGAAGCGCTGGCTGACGCCGCTCACCGGTCCGGAAGCGGTCATGACCGCACTGGCGACCACTGAGCCCGAATCCGGGTCGGACGCCGCTTCCATCGTCACCACCGCCTGCCGGGTCGAGGGCGGGTACCGGATCACCGGGCAGAAGGCGTGGATCTCCAATGCCGGTACCGCCGCGCAGTACGTGATCTTCGCCAAGACCGATCCCTCCAAGCGGTCGGGGGGCATCACCGCGTTCCTCGTCGGCAAGGACGCCGAAGGGCTCTCGTTCGGCGAGCCGATGAAGAAGATGGGTCAGCGCGCCATCGTGTGCCGCGAGATCTTCCTCGACGACGTCTTCGTGCCCATCGATGACCGGTTGGGTGACGAGGGGCAGGGGTTCTACGGCTTGATGGGGACGTTCGACATCTCCCGCGTGGTGCTCGGCGCTGCCGCGGTGGGTGCGGCGCGGGCCGCCTACGAATACGCCCTCGAATACGCGCAGACGCGAAAGCAGTTCGGCGTGCCCATCATCGAGCACCAGGCCGTGGCATTTCGGTTGGCGGACATGGCCACCCGAATCGAGGCCGCGCGATTGCTGACGCTGCACGCCGCGCGTGTCATCGACAGCGGCGCCCCGGCTCGCGGGATCGCCGCGATGGCCAAGCTCACCGCGTCTGAGACCGCCATGTTTGTCACCCACGCTGCCGTGCAGACGCTTGGCGGCTGGGGCTATTCGCGCGAGTACCCGGTCGAGCAGTGGATGCGCGACGTCAAGCTGGAGGAGATCGAAGAGGGCACCTCCGACATCATGCGGCTGGTGATCTCCCGCAATCTGGGCCAACGCCGGTAGGGTTAACCGGTCGGCCGGTTATCTGCTTGTACCATCGGAGCATGCCGCGCCCAAGTGTGGAAGCCGAGCGTCGGCCCCAGATCCTCGCCGCGGCCTGCGCCGTGATCGCCTCGGTCGGCATCCCCGCCCTCCGGCTCTCCGACGTCGCCAAGGAAGCCGGTGTGAGCTCGGGAACCGTCCACTACTACTTCGAAACCAAGCGGGAAGTCATCGCCGCCGCGTTCGAGTACAACCTGGCGGACTCGCTGGCCCGGCGTCAGAAGCTGCTGGCATCCGGGAAGGACGGCGTGGCGATCCTGCACGACCTCGTCGAGTCCTACCTCCCCAACGACGAACAGTCGGTGCGCGCCTGGAAGGTCTGGCTGGCGCTGTGGGCCGAAGGCAGCCGCGATCCCGTGCTGCAGGAGATCAACGACCGCCTGTACGGCCAGTGGCGTGATGTCGTAGCCGAGGTGCTGAAGAACGCACAGCACGAGGGGTTGACCCGCGACGGCGATCCGGAGGTGCAGGCGAACATGCTCATCGGCCTGCTCGACGGCCTCGCGGTCCAAGTGGTGCTGAAATCGCCCGGCATGCCGCTCGACCTGATGCGGCGGATCTGCGATGACTTCATCGACAACTCATTGACGCTCGAGAAGGCCTGAGTCGTCCACAGCGCGACGCGGCTTCGTCAGCCACATCATCGAGATCGCGGATCCGCCGGAGCCGGCCAGGCTCGTCAGATCGGCGTCCCGATCGACGTCGTTCTACCCGTGTGCCATGGGCCGACACCGGACACGCGGGTGATGTCGACCGTGATGAGGAGCTGTCCTCCGTCGTCCGGCTCGGTGTTGGGTCCGCCGGTGTACTTGTAGAAGAGTTGGTCCAGGAACTCCCGGCCGTGTCGGGGATCATCGTCGATCGATGCGACGCCCTCGATGAGAAGGTGCCGGAGCAAGCCGTTGCTGTTCTTCTGGTTGTCTTGGATCGACAGGATGCACTCGGGATCGTTCGCGAGATTCTTGCCCTTGATCCGCCACGGTGGCGTCGCGAATTGGATCTGCCCCTCGTCGGTCACGTCGATCCAGATGAAAGACACGTGTGGACGACCGTTCGGCCGCATGGTGATCAGATGGGCAGGCGGCCGCGACTCAATGAGTGCTCGGGCCTCTGGGTGCAGGTTGTAAGTCAAGGATCGCCTTGGTGTTGGTGTAGTGGTGATTTGGGTACTCAGCTCGCTTCGGTGAGAGACAGCGCCGGTACGCCCACGGCCGGCGCGAGGCGCTTCTGGACGGCGACGATCGCCGGTAGCGGCCGCCACTGAACCGTCATCGCGTCGATCTTGCCCTCGGCGTTGACGTGCACGATGTCCACTCCTTCGAGCTCGGCGTCACCGGCCCGCAGTTTGAGCACGACCGCGAACGTCTCGGGCCCGCCGATGACATCGGTGGAGTCGAAATCGTCGACAGCATTCAACAAGTGGCCTATGACAGCCAAGGCGGTATCGCGTCCGATGAAGGGTTCGGCGAAGATGGGGCTCTTGAGCACGATGTCGTCGGCGAGATGGTCACCGGCGCGACCGGCGTCGTGGTTGTGCAATGCGTCCAGCAGAGCCGTCAAACCGGTGGGTACTTCGCTGGTGGCCAATTCGTTCTCCTTCGATCATCCGGTGTTGCACCGGTAGATGGTTCCCCGACCTACCTTATTCGGGAGACTGGCAGTCTGCTCAATGCATCTGCCGGCTGATTGATTCCCGCGCCACGGGAATTTATCGGCGAGCCGCCACATTGATCATACTGACCGTCTAACGAACATGCTTTCGGCGAAAGGAAACACCCCCCATGCGCATCGGCGTAGTGAACGCGGGCAACATCGGACGGACGCTGTCGCGGGCCTGGCTCGCAGCAGGTCACGAACTGTTCCTCGCAAAGGAAGGGCGACAGGACAAGCTCGACGCGTTCGTCGAGGCCCATCCGCAGGTCCAGCGCGGCACCCTCGCCGAGGCCGCCGACTTCGGCGAGGTCGTCCTGTTCTCGGTGTATTGGCCGCGACTTGATGCCGTCCTCGAAGCGGTCGGGCCGTTGTCGGGGAAGGTGGTCATCGAGACCATGAACCCCCTGCAGGTCAGCGCGGACTTCGAACACAGCCACGACAAGGCTTTCATGGCACAGTCGTCGACCACCGAGGAATTGCAACGCCGACTCCCGGACGCGCGGGTAGTCAAGGCGTTCAACACGATGCCCTCGGATCTCCTCGACAACCGGCGGTGGGCCGGCTCCCCGGCAACACCATCGGTATTCATCGCCGGTGCCAACGCCGCGGCGAAGAAGACGGTAGCCCAGCTGGCCGAGGACGCCGGATTCCCGGCGATCGACGCGGGCCCCCTGGTCGCGGCACGCAGCATCGAACAGCTCGGTCTGCTGACCCATTACATCGGGGACAACCACTTCGGCGGAGACCTCGGCCGTTTTGCGCCGGCCATCCTGACCGTCCCCGCCGCCGGCACCCAGGGCTAGCACACACCTTATGGAGGTATTGAAAATGTCACGACCACTGACCGGAAAGACCGCCCTCGTCACCGGAGGCTCGCGAGGCATCGGCCGCGCGATCGCAGAACGTCTCGCGCAGGACGGTGCGGTCGTCGCGCTCACCTACAACGAGAGCAAGTCCGGCGCGGACGAAACCGTCAGGGCGATCGAAAAAGCCGGCGGCAGCGCCTTCGCACTGCACGCCGACCTCGTGGATGCCGACTCCATCCCGAATCTGTTCGGGCAACTCGACGGTGAACTCACTCGGCGCAACGGAAGCAACACGCTCGACCTGCTGATCAACAATGCCGGGAACTCCGGTTGGGGCGGCCTGACCGACACGACACCGCAGAGCTGGGACACGATGTTCGCGGTCCACGTCCGTGCGCCCTTCTTCCTCGTCCAATCGGCGCTGACCCGGATCGCCGACGGCGGACGCATCATCAACGTCTCCTCCGCCGCGGCCACGCGTCCGATGCAGGCGGTGCCCGTCTACTCCATGGCCAAGGCCAGCATCAACAACTTGACCCATTCGCTCGCGATGGAACTCGGACCGCGCCGCATCACCGTGAACGCGGTGGCCCCCGGCTGGACCAGGACCGACATGAACGCCGCCGTCCGCGAGAACGCCGACATGGTCACCGCTATCGAGTCGGACACCGCGTTGGGACGCTTCGGCGAGGCCTCCGAAATCGCGGCATTGGTCGCCTTCCTGGCCTCCGAAGAAGCCCAGTTGGTGACCGCACAGGTGATCGAGGCCAGCGGCGGCTACAAGCTCTGACCGTCCTGCACCAGCGGCGGTTCCGGCAGCAGCGCGCCGCAGTCAACGACATCAAACCCGACGGTCCCGCCGTCGCCACTCAGAAACGAGAACTCCGCAATGACGCACACCATCGGAATCATCGGCTCCGGCCTGGTCGGCGGCGCGACAGCCCGCCTCGCCATCGACGCGGGCTACGACGTCGTGCTCAGCAACTCGCGAGGACCGGAATCCATTGCCGATCTGGTCGAGGCTCTCGGCCCGCGCGCACAATGATCGCCAACGCCGAACGCCCGTCGCCGATCGGCGGAACGCTGGCCGGAATGCCGCCGGCCCACGTCGCTATCTTCATGGACCATGCGAGCGGCAACACCGTCAACAGATAACTTCCTGGCGGACAGCGGAATCACCGCCGAAACGCCTCCACAGATGGCTGACACACCGCCGCGTCCATCGCGGCGATGTGTCAGCGCGTGACGGCATATTGCCCAGATGGCAAGTTCTCTTGCCATCTTCGACCTCGGGCGCCGACCATCGTGGCGTGACCACACCACCGAACCCATTCGACGATCCCGCCCATATCGCTATGTACGCCGAGCGCGCCGGGCAGATGGTGCCCGCGCTGGCCGACATCCACCGCCTGGTCGGCGTCCTCATCGAGGAACACGCTCCGACTGACACCAGGGTGCTGGTACTCGGGGCCGGCGGCGGACTGGAGACGAAGGCACTCGCGGAGACTCATCCAAGGTGGACCTTCGATGCGGTCGACCCATCGGCCGCGATGTTGGATCTTGCGGTACAGACCCTGGGATCACACGCGTCGCGGGTGTCGATGCACAACGGCTACATCGACGACGCGCCGCTTGGCCCCTTCGGTGCTGCGACCAGCCTGCTGACGTTGCACTTCCTTACAGCCGACGAACGGCTGCGTACGGTGTCCGAGGTGCGGCGCCGGTTGACGCCCGGGGCCCCGTTCGTCGTGATGCATCTCAGCATCGCGCACCGCGACGAGGCTGAACGACGCACCTGGATAGACCGGCATGTGGCGTACCTCGTCGCAACGGGCATCGATCCCGCGGTTGCGCAGAAGGCGCGTGTCGCAATCGAATCCGACGTCCCCGTGTTGTCACCCGAGGAGGACCGCGCCATCCTCGAGGAGGCCGGCTTCACCGACGTCACAGACTTCTTCTTGGCGTTCAACTTCCGAGGGTGGGTCGGCTACGCGTAGTTCAGCCGTCACCACGGGATCGTCGCCCCGTGCCGGTCGAGGTACTGCAGACCGGGCACGCCTCGCTGCGCTTCGACCGTGTCAACCAGCGCCGGGATGCTTTCGGACACCTCGAGCGCGGCCTTGGGACCACCCAGGTCGGTCTTGACCCAGCCGGGCGCCGTCAGGAGCAGCGCACGGGAATCGCCGGCATGGCGGGCGGCAAAGCTTCGCATCAGCTGATTCAGCGCAGACTTCGTCGCCCGGTACACCTCGAATCCGCCAGAGGTGTTGTTCGTGATGCTGCCCTGGCCGGAGGACATGACCGCGATCGTGCCGGTCGGGCTCACCAGCACCTGCAGACGCTCGACGGTGCGCATCACGCTCAACGCGTTGGTCAGCATCATCCGCTCGAAATCTTCATTCGCGATGTCGGTTGCGATCGCCTCCCTCGGCGCCAGCGAGATGCCCGCCACGACGAACAGCAGATCGAACGTGCGGCCGGTCAGGCGCCGGGCGAGAGCGTCGAGTTCGGCCGATTCGTCGATGTCGACCTGCTCGATCTCGACCCGCCCGTCCGCACGTCGCGCGTAGTCGTGCAGCGGTGTCGTCCTCGTGCCACGCACGGTGCCGACGACCTGCGCGCCACGCGTCACATACTCCTCGACGACCGCCTCACCCAACCCCCGGGACGCACCGATCACCAGCACCGATCGGTGACCGCTCTCGCCCTGCACCTGTTCCTGCATGTCGTTCTCCTCCGCCGAGCCCGGTTGGCTCATCACTTGTTGAGTCAACGATACCCCTCGCTCATCATTTGTAGAGTGAACTCATGGCCGAACCTCGAACCCGCGCCGATCGCCGGGCCCTGACCGCATCGAAGATCCTGTCGGCGGCACAGCAGGAGTTCGGTGACCACGGCGTCGACGGCGCGACCATTCGTGGCATCGCACGGCGCGCGGGCGTGGATCCATCCCTCGTCCTTCAGCACTACGGAACCAAGCAGGCACTGTTCGCACTCGCCGTCCAGCCGACCGACAAACTCGACCGCGGGGAGGTGCGCCAGCATCTCGGCCTGGTGCTGGAGGACCGGCTGCACCGGCTCGCGCCGGCCACTCGGGCCCTGATGCGCTCCATGCTGACCTCGCCGGAGGCCGCGCGCGTCATGCGCGACTATCTGCAAGACCGCGCCGACGTCCTGGCTGCGACCTCGACGCAGCAGGATGCCGAGCTTCGCGCCGAGCTCGTCGTGGCGAGCATCCTCGGCATCACGATCGCCAGGCACTTCCTCGAACTGCCTGCGCTCGCGCAGACCGACGGCTCATCCGCGGCAGACTTCCTCGCCCGACTGCTCGACCCGGCCTGATCGCCACCCGCCTGAACGGAGCCACGAGCTTTGACAATCACCGAAGGGTGTTTGGGGCGGGGTGCCTCGAGGCGCTCGTTGGCGCTGAGGTGTAGCCAGACCCTGGGGCCGGCAGAAGAGGTCGCCCCGCCGTGGATCACGTTTGCAGATTTGGTGGGTCGAGGCAAGTGCGGTGTGCCTCGGGGCTACTTTGACCGCGAACCGAGGGTGTTGTCGAGCTTTAGACGCGGCCCGGCCACGGCAGCCGGTCACGCACCACCGACATCCGAGCCCTCGTCCGCCAGCACCGCGTAGGCGGCGCGAGCCAGACCTTGCGCCAGCGAGTTCTCTGCCGCGGCATCGTGATCGCCGGTGAAGAGAAAGTACAGGTTGCGCTCCACCATCCAGCACACGATTTCGCCTCGCTGGTATGCCTCGGCGGTGTTGGTGTCGGACTTGCCCTGCAGTATCGCGTCGCCCAACGTACCGGCGAAGTCGCGCATCACCTCGCGCCACTTGTCAGCTCCGACTCCCAGATGCGACGAGAGTTCGACGGCTGCGGCGAATGTCTGGCGATGCCGTCGCCATCCCGTGAGTGCTGCGGCGACGATCCGGGTCGTGAACTCGGCCATCGACTCGTCGGAAGTTCGCCCGTACATCGCGGTCCGCATTTCGTCGGTTGCGCGAGCGATCAGGGCGTCCAGGGCGTCGGCCTTGCTCACAAAGTAGAAATAGACGCTGGTCCGGTGCAGTGAGGATGCCTTGGCGATGGCGTCCATCGAGACCTCGGCAATCGGGGTCGTCCGGAGTATCTCCTCAAAGCTGTCGAGGATGAGCTCTCGGCGCTGATCGCCCTGTCGGGGCGCATTTGAACGGTGCCGTCGACGCTTGGAGTTTCCAGTTTTGGCTTGGGGACGGGTGGCCGCCTGGGTGGGTTTGCCGTCGTCACTCATGTCCCCACGCAGCCTAGCCGTCAAAGTTCTGCACTACGTCGCCGACGGCATCGGCACCTTGTTCATCGCACCGTGCTCACATGTCCACACCCTGTTGACTAGAAGCGTGATGCGTCGCATACTCGACCGAGCTCACGACTTGAGCCACTCGTTGCGACTCCGATGGAGCAGACATTGACCACAGCCCCAGCCCCCTCTGTGAACCAGCGCGCTGCAGGCCTCTTCGCCGAGTTGTTCGGCGGACAGATGCAAGATCCGTTCCCTGCCTACGACGAGCTCCGTGAAATTGATGACGGAGTTCACTGGTGTGCCCCATTGCAGACCTACCTCGTGTGCCGCTACGCGGACGCGCGGCTCCTTGGCAGCGACTACCGCCAGTTCTCCAGCGACATCTTCTACGACTCCGCACCCAGTTGGCACGACCCCGATCAGCCCGAACACCTGCGTTTTCTCGACGCCGCGTCGCGCCTGTTCATGTTCTCTGACCCGCAGGTGCACACACGAATTCGCTCGACGTTCCGTCATGTCTTCACCCCGGCTGCGATCTCCGCATGGGAGCCCAAGATCCGCCAGGTGACCGAGAACTTGATCAGCCGGTATCCCGTCGGCGAAGAGTTCGACATCATGCCCGGCTTTGCGGCCGACGTACCGGTCGCCGTGATCGCCGCGATCCTCGGCGTGCCCGACGAAGCGCGCGCCAAGTTCCGTGAGTGGTCTTATGGGTTTGCCTCGACGTTTGATCCCGTTGTGCAAGGCCCACAACGGGATCGAGCAATCACGGCGTCACTGGAGCTCTTCGACTATCTCAGCGAACTCATCGCGGAGCGGACAGTCCGGCCGAAGGACGATCTCATCAGCGAACTGATTCGCACCGAAACGCTCTCCGGTGACCACCTGTCCGACGCCGAATTGGTCTCGCAGCTCGCGCTGTTGCTGGTCGCAGGGAACGAGACCACCACCACGCTGATCGGTACGGGTCTCACTCACTTCTTCGACAACCCCCACATTCTCGACGAGGTCCGCACGGACCGCAGCAAGTTGCCGACGGCGATCGAAGAGATCCTGCGCCTCGACCCGCCACTTCACCTGCTGCTTCGCAAAGCCGTCAACGAGGTGCAGGTGGGCGAGACAACCATACCGGCCGGTTCGATCCTCTCACCCTGCCTGCCGGCGGCGAACCGTGATCCGCGAGTATTCGACTCGCCCAACGAGTTTCGTATTGACCGCAGCGCGAACCGGCACCTCGCCTTCTACCACGGCATCCACTTCTGCGTGGGCGCACCACTGGGCCGACTGGAGGGCCGCGTCGTCTTCGACTACGTGCTCGATACGTTCCCCAACCTCCGCGCGGGAAACACACCGCCGCGGCGGCGCACCAGTAACGCCGTGGCGCGCGGATGGGAGACGAGGCCGGTGATCCTGTGACCGAAAATTCCACTGCGATCCACATCTCCGCACGACGCGATCAGTGCGCGGGCAGCGGCGGATGTGTCGCCGCAGCGCCCAGTCTGTTCGAACTCGATTCCAACGGTTGGGTACACGTGCGCGACGCCTGGCCTCCGATGACCGAACTCGGCAACGCGTTACGCGCCCACGACGCGTGTCCCTTGGGGTTGATCGAGGTCACCGACGAATCGGGAGACTCCCTTGCCTGAAGCCACATCCGCACCGAGACATGTCGCCGCCGACATCGCCGTCATCGGCGCGGGCCCGGTCGGTCTCTTCGCCGCCTATTACGCCGGATTCCGTTCTCGAACAGTGGCCGTTATCGACGCCCTGCCGGTGGTCGGGGGCCAGGTGACGGCGATGTACCCGGAGAAGGCTATCCACGACGTCGCCGGATTTCCCGCCATACCCGGTCGTGAGCTCATCGCCGGGCTCGAACTGCAGGCCTCGCAGTTCGACCCTCAGTATGTGCTCGGCGAACGCGCAGAGAGCATCGAGCATGGCGACGGAAACCAGCCGAGCGGCGTGCGCATACACACCGATCAGGGAACCGTGATCGACGCCGGCGCCGTGATCATCGCGTCCGGCGTCGGCGGTTTCACGCCACGCCCCCTGCCCTCAGGCACCGGGCTGAAGGATCACGACGTCGCACATTTCGTCACCGCTCCGACTCAATTTCAGGGACGGGACGCCGTGATCGTCGGCGGCGGCGACAGCGCACTCGACTGGGCACTGACGTTATACCCCATCGCGAATTCGGTGACGGTGGTGCACCGCCGTGCCGACTTCAGGGCCCACGAACACAGCGTAGCGTCGGCCCGACAGGCAGGTATCCGTTTGCTGACCCGTTCCAAGATCGTCGGCAGCAGATACGGCACCGACTTGGAATCGGTGACTATCCATCGCGATTCCGGCAATTCCATGACGGTGCCCTGTCATCGCGTGATCGCGGCGTTGGGATTCACCGCCGCATTGGGGCCGCTGCTCACCTGGGACCTCGGGATATCAGACAATCGACATATCCCGGTGGACTCCACCATGAGCACGATCGCACCGAGGATTTTCGCCGCCGGCGACATCACGACTCACCCAGGCAAAGTGCCACTCATCGCAGTCGGATTCGGCGAAGCCGCAACCGCGGTCAGCAACGCCTGCCGGTTACTCGATCCGGCCGAACCATTGTTCGGCGGTCACTCGACCGATCGTGCGATGCCCGCCCCCGCGGTAGGAGCACGCTGATGCCACCGCCACCACGCCTACCCAAGGAACATCGTGAAGTACCTCAGCTACCGTAAGAATGGCCGGGCTGCCGCAGCAGTTCTCCTCGACGACCAGCACATCCTCGACCTCCGGTCTGCGCTCGGCGACGAGTTCTCCGCCGTCGCCGACATCGTTGCCGCAGGACCACGGGTCTGGGACGCTGTGCGCACCGCCCACGCCGATCCGCCACCGGAGTCCGTCGTCGAACTGGGCGCAGCGGAACTGCTCGCTCCGATACCCGCACCGGTTCGTCTGCGCGACTGCACCCTGTTCACCGAGCACATTCAACCTGCATTCCACGCCCTGGCCCGCAAACGCGCCGCCGCAGCGCCCGACCCCGAGGCCGAGTACCAACGCATGCTCACCGCAGGCGAATGCGACCTCCCCGATGTGCTGACGAAACAGTTCGTCTACTACAACGGCGACCACCTGTCCGTGAGCGGTCCCGGCCAGACGATAGTCGCCCCACCCACGTCGAAATCGGTCGACTACGAACTCGAGTTCGCGGCGGTCCTCGGCACCGGAGGCCGCGACATACCTGAACGCACAGCACGCCAACATATTTTCGGGTACTGCATCTTCAACGATTGGAGCGCGCGTGATGTACAGAGCGAAGTGATGAAGTCGACGCTGGGCCCCGCCGAAGGAAAGGACTTCGATGGCAGCAACACACTCGGCCCGTACCTCGTCACCGCCGATGAAGTCGGCGATCCCTACTCGCTGGAGATGATCGCCAGAGTCAACGGCGAGGAATGGTCTCGGGGCAACTCGTCGTCGATGACCCATTCCTTCGAGTTCGCCATCGCCCATCTCAGCCGCGGCAAGAACCTTTACCCAGGGGACATCCTCGGCAGCGGCACGGTGCTGAGCGGTAGCGGATTCGAGCTCGGCCGGTCCCTCGGTGACGGAGCCGTTGTCGAGCTGGAGATCGAGCGTCTCGGCACCCTCACCAACACCCTGTCCTACACATAGTCGGCCCACGACCGCCAGGAGACCATCATGACCAAACTCGTCGAACTCTCGAGACTCATGAAGCCCGCGCCCGGCATTGAGGTTCCGCCCGGATACGAAACCCTGCGAGTCGTGCTAGGGCCCGATATCACCTACGGGCCGCCGGAATCGGTCGGCTTGAAACACGTCACATCGGTTTTCGGTTGCAGCACAGACGAATTGCCCAATGGCGAGGGCTGGGGTGAGGACCACATCACCATGAGCAGCCATTGCAACACCCATGTCGACGCTCCCCTGCACAGTGGCAATCTGTGTGAGGGCAAGCCGGCCCGCACCATCACCGACGTCACCCTCGAGGAACTGTACCGTCCGGGGATCGTGCTCGATGTCCGAGATTGGGTCCAGCCCAACCAGCCGATCCAGGTCGACGCGCTCGACGCTGCCATCGAGGCCGCCGGGCGTCCGATAGAACCGGGCGACGCGGTTCTCCTCCGGACCGGCCAGGAGCGCTATGACGTTTCGGATCCCGAGTTTTTCCAGTATCCAGGGATGACCGCGGAGGGCACACTGCATCTGACTGGGCTGGGAGCCACTATCCTCGGCACCGATGCGATGGGCTGGGACCGTCCGTTCCCGGTGATGAAGAAGGCATACGAGGAGACCGGGAACCCGGCAGAAATCTGGGACGCCCACTTCGCTATCGCCCAGCGTGAAGCGTTCATCGTCCAGCAGATGACCAACCTCGATCAGCTGCCATTGCACGGATTCATGGTGGGCTTCTTCCCGTTGCGCCTGTATATGGCCAGCGCCGCCCCCGCCAGAGTGGTGGCGTTCCTCGATGACTGAGCAGACGGGGGACGCGCGAAAGACCTTCGGCGAGCTATGGGACGAGTGCGTCGCCGAGCATGCCGACTCGACGTTCTTGGTGTTCGCCCATCCCGGGGCCCGGCCCACCACGTGGACGTATCGCGAGTTCGACGACATCGTGGCGCGGACGGCAGCAAGGCTGTCCGGTGACGGGGTCAGGGAGGGCGACTGCGTGCACCTGGCATTGCGCAATTGCCCGGGGTTCGTCGCGATCTGGCTGGCACTTGCTCGACTGGGCGCGTGGATGGTGCCGGCCGATCCGGCAGCCGCGCCGGGTGATTTGCGCCGGCAGGCCCAGCGCACGCATCCCAGGGTCGGTATCTGTGGCGACTCCCGCGCCGGCACCTACCTCGAGGGCATGTCCGGGCTGATCCCGACGATCATCGAACTCACCGAAACCGCCGCCGACGTACTTCCCGACGGTGTATTGCTCACCGATTCGCGGGTGCCGAAGTCTACCGCCGTCGGACCCGCGGACCGGTTGGCGGTGATGTTCACCTCCGGCACCACCGGAACCCCCAAGGGCGTTGTGCTGACACAGGCGAACTACGTGAGCGCGGCACGGGTGATGGCCGAACTGTCGGCGGTGGACACCGAGCACAGATGGTATGTGACACTGCCGATCTTCCATGCGAACGCGCAGTATTACTGCTTTGCCAGTGCGATCGCGGTCGGCGCCAGTATCGCATTGACAGCGGCGTTCACGGCCTCCGGCTGGACTGCCGGAGCCCGCGCCCTCCAGGTGACCCACGCCAGCTTGTTCGCCGCGCCGATCCGGATGATCTTGGCACGTACGTCATCTGAACAGGAGCCACTGGATCTCGAACACGTTTGGTTCGCACAGAATCTCAGTGCGAACCATTACACCGATTTTGCCCAACTGGTGGGTACCCGGCCCCGGCAGCTGTACGGCATGACGGAGACGCTCGCGGTCGCCTGCTGCGACATGGAGAAGCCGTACCGCCACAACGTTATCGGTCGGCCACCACGTGGTCGGCAACTGCGGGTCCGGGTGCCGGGCACCGGCCAAGACGCGGCAGTCGGGCAGGCTGGCGAACTCCTGATCCGCGGAACTCCCGGCGCGGACCTGTTCGCGTGCTATCTCGACGACGCGGCGGCCACCGACCGCGCCTTCGATCCCCTCGAAGCCGGGGACGTTTGGTTCGCGACGGGTGATCTGGTCGCTTCCGACGAGGCCGGCGATCTCAGGTTCGTCGGCCGGGTCGATGACATCATCAAGGTCGCGGGCGAGAACGTGAGCCTCGCGGAGATCGAAGGCCAACTCACGTCCGCGCCCGGCATCTTCGAGGCTGCGGTGATCGCCCGTGCCGATCCCATCCGGGATGTTGTTCCCGTGGCCTACGTCGTACCGAAGGACCCCGCGAATCCTCCTACGGCGAGCGAACTGTCGGATTGGGCGCGCCGACAATTGTCGCCGGCGGCCCGCCCGGTGGAGTGGCATTTCATCGACGAACTCCCCCGCACCAGCGTGGGCAAAGTGCGGCGCTTCCGAATCGGTGCCGACACCGCGTCGCCCGGAGACACCACCGCCGCCAAGCCTCATCTTCCTGTATGAAAGGCCAGTAATGGACAGCACGCCACCGGGATTCGACGCCGATGCCGAGGGAGTCATCCGGCGGCTCAACGAAGTCTTCGGAGCCGCCGACGCGAACGCGGCAGAGCTCCTCGTCGACGCGCACGATCCCCAGCAGGTCGCCTTCACCACAGTGTGGAGGACCGACGACGGATATCTCGAGACCCGCCAACTCACCTATGGCGAACTGGCACAGAGGTCCGCGCGCCTTGCGACCGGGCTCGCCGAGCTCGGTGTCACCCGGGGGTCGCGCGTCGGTGTTCTGATGAGCAAGCGCAGTGAGCTCGTGCTCACGCTACTCGCCGTGGCTCGACTCGGTGCCGTCTACATCCCGTTGTTCACCGCCTTCGCCCCGGCAGCGATCGACATGCGCTTGCGCGCGGCAGGCGCCACGTTGGTGGTCACCGAGCCGTCGCAAGAACACAAGCTCGACGGCTTGCCCGTGGAGCGTCTGGTGACCGGCGCCGATTTCGACGACCTCATCGCAGCCAACCATCCTCTCGCCACATCGGTTGCGGTAGGCGGAGACGGCGAGCTGATCCTGCTGTTCACCAGCGGGACAACCGGGCCGCCCAAGGGGGTTCCCGTGCCACTGCGGGCGCTCGCGGCGTTCACCGCTTACCTGCGGTACGGACTCGACGTGACGTCTGAGGACGTGTACTGGAACGCCGCCGATCCAGGGTGGGCGTATGGCCTCTATTACGGCGTGCTCGGACCACTCGCGGCCGGACGCGCGAACATTCTCGTACGGGAGGGCTTCTCGCCTGAGTGGACCACCCAGGTCCTCGCCGAGCTCGGCGTCACCAACTTCGCGGCGGCCCCGACGGTGTACCGTGCCCTCGCCAAATCTGGCCCCATGCCACAACTCCGGCTGCGGTGTGCATCATCGGCGGGCGAACCGCTCACGCCCGACGTGGTGGAATGGGCGAAACCCGCGCTGGGGACGGAGGTCCGCGACCACTACGGCCAGACTGAGCACGGGATGGTCATCAACAACCACTGGGAACCATCGGTTCGGCGGGACTTGGAGCCCGGTTCGATGGGCCAACCCATGCCCGGATTCAGGGCGGCGGTTCACGATGGCGAGATCGCGCTCGACGCGATGGCGAGCCCGCTGATGTGGTTCCGCGGCTACCTCGACGCCGAAAATCAGACCCGCGAACGCTACAGCGCGGATGGTCGCTGGTATCTCACGGGCGACGCAGGCCGGCAGGAGCCGGACGGCAACTTCTACTTCCAGGCCCGCGATGACGACGTGATCATCATGGCCGGCTACCGCATCGGCCCATTCGACATCGAGAGCGTACTGATCCGTCATCCCGCGGTGGTCGACGTCGCGGTCGTCGGAAGGCCCGACGAGATGCGCGGTGAAGTCGTCGAGGCCTATGTGGTCCTCGCGGACACGGGCAGCGGTGATGCGGATCTGGCGGCCGAACTCCAGCAGATGGTCAAGAAGAGGTACGCCGCACATGCCTATCCGCGGACGGTGCACTTCGTCGACGAACTCCCGAAGACGCCGAGCGGCAAGGTCCAGCGCTATCTGCTCCGGAAATAGTTGGCCCGCTGCCTGTCGGTTCGCCATGACTCGCTGATCACAACGCGTGAACTACGGCAGATCCGAAGTCTCACCGGCCGGGGCGGTGCTCGGCCAAGGACCGGAAGGCCGGCACAGGTGAGGCGGAGGGGTCTTCGGCGAAAACCTGGATGCCGATGTGGCTGGCGCCGGCCGTGAGATGGGCGCCGATCCGGGTGTAAATCGTTTTCGGGGAGCCGTGGGCCACCAGGGCGCCGATGAGTGCGTCACTGCCTGATCCGTCGACGTCCGCTTTGGTGAACCCGTGCCGCATAAGGTTGTTGGTGTAGTTCCGCAAGCCGAGGTAGGGATTCTGGACGGCGGGACGGCCGATCCTTCGCGCCTCGTGATCGTCCTCGGTCAGCACGACCTTGTGTTCGGGGCCAGGAAAGCACCCAGTGTTTCTCGGGCATGTCGCGTGTGCGCTGGCACGGTGAGATAGGGGTGCGCGCCCAATGTCTTTTCCCTGGCCAGGGTGAGCGTGTTGGTTCCCAGGGCGCCGATGACGATCGCTTCGCCCGGCACTCCGCCGTCCAGGAGTGCGTCGACAAAGTGGACCATCCGTTCGTAGGGCCTGTCGTAGGCGCCACGGCTTTCAGGGTGGCCGAGACCGATGCCGAGCAGCAGGCGAGGTCCGTAACGGTCGACGATCCGGTGATAGTGATGGGCGATGCTGCGGGCGTCGTCCTGCCACATGTTGATGATTGCGCTCGCGATGATGGCATGTCTGGTCGCGGCGATCATCTGCTCAAGCAGGTTCATGTCGCCCACGGGGTCTGCACCGATTCCCACCCAGATCGTCTGATAGCCCAACTCTTCGAGCTGGGGCGCGTATTCGATACGGGGTACATCGCCCAGTGCGGGATTGAGCCGTGCTCCGTAAGTGCCGAACCGCTCGTACACGTCAGTTGTTTCCTTTGGGTTGGCGCGCCGCCATGAACTGGCCGAGGACTGCGTTCAGTCTGGCGGTCGGGTGGTGCTGAAAATTGGCCAACAGATTTCTGTGGCGGTGAACGTCGTTGGTTCCGAGGGCGTTCCACCGATGTAGTGTTCGCGAATCGGTCCTCGGTGGCTGATCAGATGCTCGTTTGCGTATATTCCCAGGGCCCCGTAGCTGCGGTCGATGCCGTCGTGACCGCCGGAGTGGGTGAGTACCGCGTATTCGGCCTGAGGTAAGACCTCGGCACGGACGCCTTCCGGAGGGTCCGCGGATTGCGGAGCCGGGACGAATAGTGTGGTGTTGCCACGTGATTCGAGGAATAGTGCTCGCTCGTAGAGGCCACCCGGGACGACCGAGGAAGGTTCCCTTCCCGCCGTCGCAACGGCATCTTGTAGTTTCTTCAGCGTCGCTGCGAACCAGCTGTCGATCTCGGCAGTCTCGATGATGGCACCGATGGACCACACGGCGAGCGGCGGTTCGTGGCGCACCTCCACGTAGGCGGGGGTGCGCACGGGGGTCAATAGTTCGCGCAGCGCGCCGACGGTGTCGCGAGTGTGCTGCAGCTGCATCTCCATCTGTTCGAGATGGGTGGTGATGATCTCGGTACGGGTCGCGGCGTCTTCTGTGCTCAGCAGCGCCTTGATATCGGGAATGGACATGCCCAGAGATCGGAACCGACGGATGATGTGTGCATGATCGACTTGGCCGGTGTCGTAGAAGCGGTAGCCGGTGTGGGTGTCGATGTGGGCTGGTTCGAGAATGCCGATGTCGTGGTAGTGCCGTAGCGCCTTCCTGCTCAGGCTGGTCATCACGGCGAAGTCACCGATCGAGACCTGTGCGCCCATGGCGTCCTCCTATGCGATCTACCGCCCGCGTTATCGGGTAAGCCCATCGTGCAGTCTGCCCCTGGGGGGAGAGTCAACGCTGCGGCGTGAGCCGCCGGCCCAGGGTTGACTCTCCCCTTAGGGGAAGCTCCAACGTGGAGTCATGACCACCGAATGGGATGCACTCCCGGACACCATAAACACGTTCATGACCGCGCTCGACGATCGAGAGGACGACCGAGCGCTCGCCGCGTTCACCGCGGATGCCGTGGTGACCGACGAGGGCCGCGACTACGCGGGCCGTGACGAAATCGGGGCCTGGCTGGCCGCCTCGGGCAGCGAGTACACCTATACGTCCGAGTTCACCGGCGCGGCAGTACTCGACCGGCAGACCGAGACGACCGTCGACGTCTCGCAGCACCTGCAGGGCAACTTCCCGGGCGGGGTCACCGACCTGCACTTCCGCTTCACGCTGGACGGCGCGTCGATCAGTCGGCTGGTGATCGAGCCATGAGCCGGAGATGGTTCATCACCGGGGGCACGCCCGGCGGCTTCGGGGTGGCGTTCGCCGAGGCGGCGTTGGAGACCGGGGACCGCGTGGTGCTCACCTCCCGGCGTCCCGAGGAGTTGCGGGCGTGGGCGGAGCAGTACGGTGACCGCGTTCTCGTCGTGCCGCTGGAACTCACCGACGCGGCCCAGGTGCTGCGCGCGGTGCGTGCCGCCGAGGAGCGCTTCGGTGGTATCGACGTGCTGGTCAACAATGCCGGCCGCGGTTGGTATGGATCGATCGAGGGGATGGACGAGTCCTCGTTGCGGGCGATGTTCGAGCTGAACTTCTTCGCGGTGCTGTCGGTGACGCGTGCGGTGCTGCCGGGGATGCGGGCCCGCGGGAGCGGGTGGATCGTCAACGTGTCTTCGGTGGCCGGGCTGGTGGCGGCGCCCGGATTCGGCTACTACAGCGCGACGAAGTACGCCGTCGAAGCCGTCACCGATGCGCTGCGCGACGAGGTCGCCGAGCAGGGTATCTCGGTGTTGACGGTCGAACCGGGAGCGTTCCGCACGAACGCCTACGCCGGATTCGGGAACGAGCCTGTTGCGGAGGCGATTCCGGTGTACCACGACATGCTGGAGCGGGTCCGCGCCGCCTTCGTTGAGATGGACGGGGCGCAGCCCGGCGATCCGCGCCGCGGTGCCCGTGCGGTGATAGCGGCGATGACCCAGGAGCCGCCGCCCCGTCGGCTGGTCCTTGGCAGTGGCGGATACGACGCCGTGATCGATGCGCTGGAGCAGAACCTGGTCGACGTTCGGGCCAGCGAAACTCTTTCTCGCAGTGTGGATTTCCCTGCCTAATCGAACACCATTGATGTGACAGCGTCGTGGCGCCGGACGAATCCCGGTTTCTGGTGACCGTATCGGGGGGGCCATGTGCGATGGTCTGCGGTACGTGGTGGGGTACCGTCCACCCCGGTGATATCAGGTTATGCGCTCTGCGATGGCCGAGGCGGCTCGCCGGACTTCGATGGCAAGCTTCGGCACGTGGTCCTCGGTGAGATCATGGATGTCGCCGGCGACCTGAACGCCCGCAACGCATTCGCCGGCCCTGTCGAAGATCGGCGCCGCAACCGATGCCACGCCCAACGCACGTTGCTGGTGGGAGTAGGTGTAACCGTCTCGGCGGATCTGTTCCATCTCGGAAAGGAACTCATCGTCGGTTGGGCGTTGTCCGATGGCGGGTTTGACGTCGGCCTCCACCTTGAGCGCCTCGGCGATATCGGCCGAGCTGAGGTGGGCGGCCAAGATCTTCCCGGCGCCGACGGTGAGGGGTAGGCGTTCACCGGTCGGCAGCACGTAGCGCATCGGTGTACTGCCTTCGATACGCGCGATGACCGCGCGGGCAAATCCCGTGCGCGCGAACAGCGACGATGTCAGTCCGGTCGCTGTGGCAAGATCCTGCAGGACGGGCCTTGCTGCGGCGACCAAGGGGCTGCTGGCGAGGTAGGCGTGGGCGCCGAAGAGCAGTGCCAGCCCTGCCCGATACCCGCCGTGGGCGTCGCGCTCCACGCGGCCGCGCGATTCCAGCACCTGCAGGATGCGTTGTGTGGTGGCGCTGTGTAAACCGGCGCGTCGTGCGATCTCCGAGATCCGCAGCGGCTGGGAGCTGGCGTCGAGCACTTCGAGCACGTCGATCGCCCGTTCGAGTGACCGCATATTACTCGGTCGTTCGGGCCCGGCCACCTCGTTTCCTTCCTCGCCGACCCTCGTCAGACCTGTTGGTAGCCCTTGGAGCGTGGCGCGTTGACGGCATTCTCCGGTAGTTCACCTCGAAGAACTTGTATCACACAGCGAGCGGCGATGAGGCCGGAGCGGTCTCTTGCCTGGCGGGTCGAGCCTCCGATGTGCGGGGTGAGCACGACGTTGGGCAGCGTGCGAATCGGGGCGTCCGGCGGTAGTGGTTCTGCCTCCACGACGTCGAGCGCGGCACCGGCGATGACGTTGTTGCGCAGCGCATCCACCAGCGCGGCTTCGTCGACGATCGGTCCGCGCGAGGTGTTGATCAGGTAGGCGGTCGGCTTCATCAAGGCCAATCTCTCGGCGTCGATGAGGTGATGCGTCTGAGGCCCGAGGAACAGGTGCAGGCTGACGAAGTCCGACAAGTTGAGCAACCGCTCGAGCGGCACGACCTCGATTCCGTGCTCGTCGACGTATGCGTTGTCGATGACCTGGTCGTGTGCCAGAACACGCATGCCGAACGCCGTCGCGAGATGCGCGACGGCGCGGCCGATCGCCCCCAACCCGACAACGCCCAGAGTTGTGCCCGCCAGTTCGGTACCCGACGGGCGTCCCCACCCACCCGACCGGACGTCGGCGACAACGGGGTTGATGTGCCGCGCGCACATCAACAGGAACGCCAGCGTCAACTCCGCCACCGACTGACGATTCACGCCAGGCGCATTGCACACCACGATGCCTCGCTCGCTGGCCGCGTCGACGTCGATGGCGTCGAATCCCACGCCGGTGCGAGCGATCACGCGCAGTGCCGGCGCTGCGGCCAGCACCGAAGCTGTGAACGGATCCGAAGCGGCAACCACTGCGTCGACGTCGGTGAGCAACTCGATGAGTTCCTCCTCGGACCGGCCCCCGGTGAGGGGGGCGTGCTTGGTAGTGCATCCGGCGGCGCGCAGCATGAGGTCCACCTCATCTCCCGGACGGAGAAACACCGAGGTCAGAAGGACATGTGCGGTCGTCATGGTCGCCTTTCACTTGTTCGCCGACGCTTCGGAATCGAGCATCATCGAGGTCACATCGCTACCGAGGCTTGACCTGAATCACATCCTCAATGCATCATAAGACGAGTAATAGCCTCACACAATGAGGTTTTCGCCGCAACATTTCCATGGACTTGAGGTTCTCCGTGACCACTACCACGCGCACCGCCGAGCTTCCCGGCCCCCAGAGGTCGTGGCTAGGCGTCGTCGTCGCCGCCGTGTTGTTCGCGATCGCCGTCGCGGCGGGGATCGGCACCCTTTCGTTGGGGTATTGGACCCCGCTCGGCCCAGGGCCGGGGTTCTTCCCGTTGTGCCTGGCCGTCGTACTCGCTGCGGCGGCGATCATGTGGGGACTCGGTCAGTGGCGCGGCGAGAGTGTCGATGCCACCGAAAGCACCCAAGGCGTCGAGACTGGCGAGGACATCAACTCCGTCCGCAGCATCACGGCGATCGTCGCCAGCCTGGTTCTAGCCGCAATGTCGTTGGAAATCCTGGGTTTTCAGATCACGGTTCTGGCGTTCCTGTTCTTCCACCTCCGCGTGCTCGGACACCAACGCTGGCGAGTGACGATCCCGACCATGGTGATCGGTAGCTTCGGGGTCTTCACGCTCTTCGACCTGCTACTCGCCGTCCCGCTGCCCACGGCATCCATCCCGCTTCTCGCGAACTTGGGGTTGTAGCACTCATGGACCTGCTCACCTCACTCGGCGCGGGCCTCGCCGCCGCCGCAACGCCGGAAAATCTCCTCTACGCGCTCATCGGATGCCTCATCGGCACCGCACTCGGTCTGCTACCCGGCATCGGCTCCACCGCCGGTATCGCGATCCTGCTACCGGTCACCTTCGGCATGGAGCCGGCGTCGGCGATCATCATGCTCGCGGCCATCTTCTACGGCACCTCCTACGGCGGCACCATCACCAGCGTCCTGCTGAACATCCCCGGCGAAGGCGAGACCGCCATCACCTGTCTTGACGGTTATCAGATGACGCTGCGCGGCCGCGCGGGCGCGGCGCTGACGATCGCCGGATTCGGCTCATTCATCGGCGGTACCGTGGCCACCCTGGGCCTCATCGTCGCCGCGCAACCGCTGTCGAAACTCGGACTCATGGTCGGTCCGCCCGAGTTTTTCGCCATCGTCATCGTCGGAGTCGCGCTTCTGGTCGGGCTGGTCGGGAAATCCGTCTCCGGCGGGCTGATCTCCGCGGCCGTAGGCATGCTCATCGCCATGGTGGGCATCGACCCGGTGGAGGGCTTGCCGCGCTTCACCTTCGGCTCACCGCACCTGCTCGACGGCATCAGCATCGTTCCCGTACTGGTGGGGCTGTTCGGCCTCGGAGAATTACTGCACGTGTCGGCCACCAGTATCGCCCGGCCGCCAATCCCCAAGCTGCGCGAGCTGCTGCCCACCCGAGCCGAGATCCGCCGCGCCGCACCGGCAGTGGGACGCGGCACCGTGATCGGCGGCATCATCGGCGTCATTCCCGGGGTCACCAGCACCATCTCCTCGCTACTGGCCTACAGCGTCGAACGCAAGGTGGGTCGCCACAGAGCAGAACTCGGCACCGGCGCCGTCGAAGGCGTCGCGGCACCCGAGACCGCGAACAACGCCCACGCGAACTCGGCATTCATCCCACTGTTCACCCTCGGCGTCCCGGCATCACCGGCGATCGCGGTGCTCATGGGCGCCTTCCTCCTCAACGGCCTCACCCCCGGCCCGTCGCTGTTTCAAACCGACCCGTTGCTGGTGTGGACGGTGATCGCCAGCCTCCTCATCGGCAACGTCATTCTGGTCATTCTCAACGTGCCGCTCGTCGGCGTTTGGACGCGGCTGCTCGCCATCCCCTATCCGATACTGCGGGGACTGATCCTGGTGTTCATCATCGTCGGGGCGTTCGCAGTGAACCGCAGCGTCTACGACCTGTACATCATGATCGGATTCGGGATCGTCGGTCTGCTGTTCCGGCGTTGCGGTCTCCCATTGGCGCCGCTGGTGCTCACACTCGTGCTGGGGCCGCTGCTGGAGTCCGCTCTGCGCCAGAGCATGCAGATCTCGAATGGGGATCCCTCGGTGTTCTTCACCCGCCCCATTGCCTTGGCGATGTTGATTCTCGCCGCGGTCATCGTCATCGCATCCGCCGCGGGCTCCCGCCTGCGGCGCCGCGCCAATCTGCCCTCGGACATCGAGAGCTGACCGGCTCCACCCACTCATATCGAAGGAGTTCCCATGAATATGCGCAAGTTTCGGCGCACAGTCGCCGTCACCTTCGCCGTGACATTGCTATCGGCCGGGTGTGCGGGCATGCGCAGCCAGAACGCCGGCGGCGGTGACGAATCGGCCGACTACCCCAGCGGTCCGGTGACCATGCTGGTCGCCTTCGATCCCGGCGGCGGGTCCGACGTCGGCGCCCGACTGATGGCCAAAGAGCTGGAAAAAGAACTCGGCCAACCCGTGGTTGTCGAGAACAAACCCGGCGCCGGTGGGCAGATCGGCTACACCGCGTTGTCCGAGGCCGCTCCCGACGGCTCCCTCTTCGGATTGACCACGATTCCCGGCCTCCTGGTATCGGCGCTCGACAAATCCCGCAAGGCCGAGTACACCGTCGACTCCTTCGCGCCCAGCGCATTACAGGTGTTCGACCCGGTCGCAATCGCCGTCGCCCCCAACAGCCCCTACAAAACCCTCAACGACCTCGTTGCCGCCGCCAAGGCCACACCAGGACAGATCACGGCCACCACCACGGGCATCGGAACCACCGAACACTTCGCATTGACCGAGCTGAACCAGGCCGCCGGCATAGACATCCGACCCGTGCATTTCGCCGACGGCGCCGCCGCCAGCGCAACGGCCTTCCTCGGTGGAAACGTCGACCTGCTCCTGAGCAACGTCGGTGACGTCCAACCCACCCTGAAAAGCGGAGGCGCCCGGCTCCTCGCGGTGATGTCGGAGCAGCGCAGCCCGTTCGCTCCCGACGTCGCGACGACCGTCGAGAGCGGATACGACGTCGTGCAGGGCTCCTCTCGCGGCTACGCGTTTCCGGCAGGCACCCCCGACGCCATTGTCGACCGGATGTCGGAGGCCATCGGAACAGTGATGAAACGCAAGGAATTCCAAGACCAGATGAAAGACCTCGGTCTGCAACCCGAGTACCTCAACGCAGCCGACTACAAGAAATTCTGGGACGAACAAGCCGCGGTCTTCAAAGACCTCATTCACCTCATCCACGACTGACCACCCGATCTCGGAGAACGAAAGGTCCTCATGAACAAAGACACTCGCCGACAACTGATCGAACGACTGCGAACGGTCCCCGCGGCCAACATCGGCGACGGAATGGAACGCCTCGGCCTGCTTGACTCCTCCGTGCAGAGTGTGTGGCCTGGCGCCCGCGTCGTCGGCCCGGCCTTCACCGTATGGACCCGATCCGGAGACAACCTCTTCATCCACAAGGCCCTCGAGGAGTGCAGCGCCGGCGATGTCATCGTCGTCAACGGTCACGGCGATCTCAGCCGCGCGCTGATCGGCGAACTCATCGGCGCCAGGGCCGCCGCCAAGGGGATCGCTGGTTTCGTCATCGACGGCGCCGTGCGAGACGCCGAGGGGCTGCACGGTTACGGCATGCCCGTGTTCGCGCGCGCCATCACCCCGGCCGGACCATACAAATACGGGCCGGGCCGGCTCCAGGTCCCGATCGCCGTGGCCGGCGTCGCCGTGCTGCCGGGAGATCTGATCGTCGGGGACGGCGACGGCGTGGCCGTCATCCCGACCGCAATGGCCGAGACGGTCACCGCGGCCGCCGAAGCCGTCCAGATCGACGAAGCCGAACGCCGTCGCCGCTACGAGAGCAATATTCCCGCTGCCGCCGGCGAGCACCGATGACGAAAATGGACACGCCGACTCTCGAAGAGTTCGCAGCGATCCTCCTGCGGGGCACGCCACCCCCCACCCGAGTTTCATGAGGAGCGGTCGCATGGCCGGGATCAAACCGGGCACCAAAGACCCGCGGCCCGAGATCGAGCGGACCACCATCCGCAAGATCTCGCTACGGCTGCTGCCCTTCCTGATCGTCGCGTACCTCATCGCCTACATCGACAGGTCCAACGTCGGTTTCGCGAGTCTGCAGATGAACGACGATATCGGGCTGAGCGCATCACAGTTCGGGCTGGGTGCATCGATCTTCTTCATCGCGTACGTCGTGTTCGAGGTCCCCAGCAACCTCATCATGGACAAAGTCGGTGCGCGAATCTGGATCGCGCGCATCATGATCACCTGGGGCCTTGTTGCGGCCGGCATGGCTCTGGTCGTCGGGCCGACATCGTTCGGCGTCGCGCGCTTCCTACTCGGCGCGGCGGAAGCCGGGTTCTTCCCCGGCGTCATCCTCTACCTGACGTTCTGGTTCCCACCGTCCTACCGCGCCCGGGTGCTCGCAGTGTTCTCGATGGCGATTCCCCTCTCCAGTGTGCTCGGTTCGCCGATCTCGGGATATCTCCTCGGGCTCGATGGCCTGCTCGGACTGCGCGGGTGGCAATGGTTGTTCATCATCGAGGGCGTGCCGGCCACCATCTTGGGCATCGCCGCCCTCTTCCTGCTCCCGTCCCGGCCGAGGGATGCGAAATGGCTTGGCACCTCGGAGTTGGCCTGGCTCGACCGAGAAATGCAGGCCCAGCAGCGCGAAGTCGCCGACGATCACATCCCCCTTGTCAAGCTGCTGCTGAGCAGGAAAATCCTCGTGCTTTCGCTTGTCTACGCCAGCACCGCCGTCCTCAGTCAAGGCTTATCGCTATGGCAGCCCCAGATGATCAAGAGCTTCGGCCTGAGCAATTCCGCGATCGGCTGGTTCAACGCGCTGCCGTTCGCCGTTGCCATCGTCGCCATGCTCGTCTGGGGGCGGATTTCAGACCGTAAGGCCGAGCGGGTGAAGTCCACGGTCCTGCCGATCATCGTGGCAGCCTTGGGATTGGCCTTCATCCCCCTGGTTGTCTCGTTCCCGGTCTTCCTGCTCGTGGTGTCCGTTGTCCTGGCCGGTACGTACGCGGCCAAGGGACCGTTCTGGGGTCTGGCGACCGAATGGATGAGCAAACGTGAAGCCGTTGGAGGTGTCGCGATGGTGAACGCGCTCGGATCGCTGGCGGCCTCCGGGGGAAACTGGGTGATCGGTGCGATCAAGGATCACACCGGCAGTTTCGCGCTCGCGATGACGCCGATGCTCGCGCTGACCGTCATCTGCATCGTCACCCTCCTGATCGCCGCGTATCGTCAGCGCCGCACGGATCAGCCCGTTGCCAGGCACGTTCCGTGACGGGCCGGCACGTGCCCCCACTCGACCACTCCACGCGGGCGCTCCTCGTGTCGGAGGAGATGGTCCGCACTCAGATCCACACAGTGCTCACGGGCTGGGGGCTGCCTGCTGAGCAGGCGAACCTCGTCGCCGACGTCATGACCGACACCGATCTGGCTGGTGTCGATTCGCATGGCATCGCCATGCTTCCCGCATACGAGAATCTGCTCGCGACGGGTGGGCTCAACGTCCACGCCGACCCTGTGATCGTCAAGGAAGGCGGCTCCCACGCCACCATCGACGGGCAGGGCGGGCTTGGGCACATCGCCGCCATCCGAGCCGTCGACATCGCCGTCGATAAGGCTGAAAAATGCGGTTCCGGCGTTGTCGCCGTGCGCAACTCACACCATTTCGGTGCTGTCGGACACTACGTCGCCCGCGCGGCAAACCGGGGACTGGTATGCCTGGCGTCCACCACCACCCGGGTCGTCGCCGTACTGCCCTCCCGAGGTGCCGTTCCTCGGCTGGGCACAAATCCACTCGCGTTCGCGGCTCCGACCGGTGCTGGGTGGCCGCTTGTGCTGGATATGTCCACATCCACCGTGGCCAGCAACAAGGTGCGTGCTTACGCACTGAGGGACAAGCCGCTTCCGGTCGGCTGGGTGCACGACGGCACCGGGCACTCGATCGTGGATGCCCATCAGGCCCGCGCCCAGATCTCCTCGCAGCAGCAAGGGGGCTTGACGGCCCTCGGCGGAACCGAGAGCATGGCGAATCATAAGGGCTACGGGTTGGGGATCATGGTCCAAATCCTCTCGGCGACACTCTGCGGAGCCGCATTCTCACCGCTGAGAGACAGTGGAGCCACCGACGACATCGGGCACTTCTTCCTGGCCCTGGACCCTTCGGCGTTCCGCGATGACGGCGAGTTCCTTCACGATATCGATGCCCTTGTCGAGTTGCTCCACTCCACGCCGCCCATCGACCCCTCCCATCCGGTCCTCGTTCCTGGTGAGCCAGAGGAGATGACGCGGCGCGAGCGTCGCGCCTTCGGCATCCCGCTACCCCTGACCCTGATCGACGAGGTCGAGGCGATCTGCCGCCGACACCACGTGCCGTTCATCCTCGCCGGAACGGACCCGGTTTCGCGCTGATATCTCCCGCCCACCATCCCGGAGCATGAAACCTATGAGTACAACCGATCACACCGACGTCGTCATCGTCGGCGGTGGCATCGTCGGACTCGCCACGGCCTACAAGATCCAGCAATCGCGACCCGGCACGTCCGTCACGGTCCTGGAGAAGGAACCGGCTGTCGCCCAGCATCAGACCGGCCACAACAGCGGTGTCATACACTCCGGCATCTACTACACCCCCGGCAGCCTGAAAGCACAGCTGTGCAAGCAGGGCGAGAAGGAGACCAAGGACTTCGCCACCAAGCATGGAATCCCGTACCGGGCGACGGGCAAGCTGCTGGTAGCGACCAACCCCGTCGAGAAGGAGCGCATGAGTGCGCTATTCGAGCGGGCAGAGGTCAATGGACTCGACGTCGAATTGCTCAGTCCTGCGGCACTGCGGGCGGCCGAACCCCATGTCCGTGGTCTCGGCGCGATCAGAGTCGCCGCCACGAGCGTCATCGACTATTCGCTCATCAGTCGCGCTCTTGCCGCCGGCATCGTCAGCACAGGGGGCGCCGTCGAAACCGGCAGAACCGTCACAGGAATCCGTGAGGAACCGAACAGGGTCATTGTCGAGACCGACGACGCGACCTGGGAGGCAGATCATCTCGTCGCGTGCGCCGGCCTTCAGGCCGACCGTATCGCCAAGGTCGCGGGGCTCGACATCGATACCCAGATCGTTCCGTTCCGGGGTGAGTATTACTCGCTACCCG